>CAYQSS010000013.1:0-12924 GCA_964420305.1 uncultured Candidatus Saccharibacteria bacterium
TAAAATGCAACCTTGCGGAGGTTGAGATCGAGGTTCGAGTCCTCACGGGGACACAGATTTATGGTGTTTTTACAAATGTAAAACCCCATATTTTTTTTACTCCTTTCTCTTTTAAGAGAGCGGCAGCTTTTCTCATTGTTTCACCGCTTTCCCAAATATCATCTACAAGCACAACTTGTTTCACTTCTTCTAAGGAAGTGTATAGAAAATCACCTTCCTTTTTTTTAAGAAGATCTATTTTCTTTTTCTTTGTTATCTTTGCTAAGTTTTTTGCTATCTCTTCTTTCTCGTCAAATCCCCTTATAACCTCTTCTTTTTTTTCTATCGGCAGATAAGAAATAACTGTTTTTTCATCAAATAAAAAATCAAAGAACTTAGAATATCTTTCTTTATTATCATCAACAGTTAAAAACAGATATTCTGTTAATTCCTTAGGAATATCAATTAGAGATTCTTTTTTCATTCTGGTTACTAGTTCTTTTACTAGTCCTTCATAATCCCAGAAACTAACCAGACCATCTAAATTTTCTTCTTTTTTACATTTTTTGTGAGTTCTTCCAAAAAATTCAGGTTTATGACAAAGAGGGCAGATAAGGATTGTTTCTGACAAATAGAGAGTACAGTTTTCACAAAGATACTTTCCTTCCTTTTTACAACCGATGCAAAATTTAGGAAAAAAGATATTAAGCAAAAAGTCTTTAAGCATTTTATGAAGAATAACATAATTTTTTCTTCTAAAAAATATGTTAAAATGAACTTATGAATTTTTCTACTTCAATATCTAGTCTTCCTTACGTTGGTCCAGTTTATCAGAAAAGATTGGAAAAACTAAAGATTAAAACTGTAGGAGATCTTCTCTTCCACTTCCCTTTGCGCTATGAAGATTTATCAAAGTGTTCATCTATTTCTTCTATTTCAAAAAGAGGAAGGTATACAGTAATAGGAGAAGTTGGAGATGTTTCTTCAGGAAAAACAAGCCGAAAGAAATTCACCTTTTCTCAAATAACGGTTAACGATTCTTCTTTAATAAGTGCTGTTTGGTTTAATCAGCCATATCTTGTAAGAAACTTTGAAGAGGGAGATAAGGTACTTCTCTCGGGAAACGTTGATTACTTTAACGGTGAATTGCAATTTGTTAATCCTTTCTACGAGAAAATAAAAGGTGGTAGTTTCTTAAAAATAATGCCCATTTATCCAGAGACAGAGGGCGTTTCTTCAAAGTGGCTTCGTTTTATTATAAAGTCCGCGCTTTCAAAAATAAAAGTAACCGAAACACTTCCTCAAGAGATAATTAAAAAGAATAATCTTTATTCCTTGGACAAAGCGCTTCGGGAAATTCATTTTCCAACATCTCTCTCTTCGACAAAAAAAGCCCAAAAAAGATTTTCTTTTGAAAGACTGTTTCTTCTTCATCTTTCTGTACTGAAACAAAAACTATCAATTCTTGAAGAAAAAAGTATTTCTATTTCTATCGATCTTGAAAAAATCCAAGAACTGGTCTCAAAATTACCTTTCAAGCTAACGGATGGACAAAAGAAAGCTTCTTGGCAAATATTAAAAGATATTGAAAAGAATGTACCAATGAACCGCTTGCTTGAAGGAGATGTTGGATCCGGAAAAACTATCGTTGCAGTTATTGCAGCACTAGCGGTAATAAAATCCGGCTATCAGGTGGCAATAATGGCTCCCACAGAAGTCTTGGCAAAACAACACTTTGATGAAATTGCAAAACTTCTTTGGCAGTTTAAGATAGATATCGGTCTTTTGACCGGGAAAAAGGATAAACTTCGCTCAAAAAAACTAAAAGGAGATACTCTAGAGATATCAAAAGAGAAACTGATTGAAAAAGCAAAAACAGGAGAAGTTAATCTCCTTGTTGGTACTCATTCTTTAATTCAAGATAAAATTAAATTTAAAAACCTTGCTCTTGTTGTTTTGGATGAACAACATCGTTTCGGTGTCAAACAACGTGCAAAACTTTGTTTAAAAAAAGACTCTGGAATTCCTCATCTTTTATCAATGACCGCCACTCCAATTCCAAGAACCCTTGCTCTTACTCTTTACGGAGATCTTAATCTTTCAATTATTAGAGAGATGCCTAAAGAGCGAAAGAAGATAATAACAAAACTCATTTCTCCTAAAAAAAGAGATGCCGCCTACTCTTTTATAAAAAAAGAAATTAATAAAAGCAGGCAGGCGTTTTTTATTTGTCCTAAAATAGAAGAAACACGAAGTGGGAAAAAAACAGCTTGGTCTGATCTAAAATCAGTCGAGGAAGAAAAAGAAAGATTAGAAAAGGAAATTTTTCCAGAATTCAAAGTCGGAATGCTTCACGGAAAAATGAAGTCTACAGAAAAAGAAAGGGTGATGAAAGATTTTCGAAACAAAAAAAATGATATTTTAGTTTCTACTTCGGTAATCGAGGTAGGGATTGACGTTAAAAACGCAACTGTTATGGTTATTGAAGGAGCTGAGATGTTTGGTCTTTCCCAGCTTCACCAGTTCCGTGGAAGAGTCGGCAGAGGAGAGTTCCAATCCTATTGTTTTCTTTTCACCAACTCAAATAATCTAAAAACAAAAAAAAGATTAGAGGCGCTCCTTACATCAAAAGACGGTTTTGAACTTGCTGAAAAAGATCTAGAAATTCGTGGCCCAGGAGATTTCTTAGGAAAGCGCCAGTGGGGCTCTGCTGATTTTACAATGAACGCATTAAAAGATATTGAGTTGATAGAAGAAACAAAAGAAGCTGCGAGAAGTCTTCTTGAAAAAGATTCTTTGTTAAAAAATTATCCACTTTTAAAAAAGAGAGTGAGTTCTTTGAAAGAAAAACTTCATCTGGAATAAAAAAGAGACATTTTTTATGTCTCTTGGTTTGTGACCCCGACGGGATTCGAACCCGTGTTACCAGGATGAAAACCTGGCGTCCTAGGCCAGGCTAGACGACGGGGCCATGTTCGCGGAAGGAATTCTAATATAAAAAACAAAAAAAATCAAATGATTATTCTAACTATCGAAACATCTTGTGATGATACTGGGGTTGCCTTAATAGAAGAAAAAAGAAAGAAATTAAGAATACTTGCCGATACTCTTTCTTCGCAGGAAGATATCCATAAAAAGTGGGGAGGGGTTTATCCTTCAGAGGCAAAAAGAGAGCACCAGAAAAATCTCATTCCTTGTCTAAAAAAGGTACTTAAAACTTCTAATTTTATCGAAAAAGGATCTACTCCTTATCAAAAAAAAGTGGAAGAGGTGTTGCAAAGAGAACCTCTTCTTTTAGAAGAAACTAAGAGCTTTTTTAATAAAAATAAGATAAAAAAGAAAATAGATGCAATTGCAGTTACCGTCGGTCCAGGACTTGATCCTTGTCTTTGGGTCGGAGTAAACTTTGCTAGAGCTCTTTCTTTATACCTTAACGTGCCAATCATCCCTATTAATCACATTAAAGCCCATCTTTTATACTTCCTTTTTGAAAAAGAAAAAATAAAGTTTCCAGCTATGGCGCTTCTTATAAGTGGAGGGCATACTGAACTCGTTTTAATGAAATCACTTCACAGATACGAAGTAATCGGCAGAACAAGAGATGATGCCGCAGGAGAATGTTTTGATAAAACAGCAAGAATTCTTGGACTTTCCTATCCCGGTGGTCCAGAGATAGCAAAAAAAGCATCTCTTTTTAAAACAAACAAATTCAATCTCAAATTACCAAGACCAATGAAACATGCCAAAAACTATGATTTCAGTTTCTCGGGATTAAAAACCGCCGTTCTTTATGATTTTTTATCTCGTAATAAAAAAATACAAAAAAACAAAGATTACATCATCGAAATGGCGAAAGAGATAGAAGAAGCAGTGATTGATGTTCTACTGTTTAAACTAAAGAGAGCAACAGAAGAATATAAGGCAAAAACGGTTATACTGGGAGGGGGAGTAACTGCTAACAAATCTTTGCGTAAAAGAGCAAAAGAAGAATTCAAAGAAGTAGATCTTCTCTTGCCTCCTCGATCGCTTTCAACTGACAACGCACTTATGATTGGTGCAGCAGCAGTTATTGAGAAAAAAAGAGTGAAAAATTTAAAAGCAAATCCTAATTTAAAAATTTGTGATAAAATATAGTTATGGAAATTCCTAAAAACTACGATCCGCAAAATACCGAAAAAGAAATTTATTCTCTTTGGGAAAAAGAAGACGTTTTTAATCCTGATGCTTGTATTAAAAAAGGAAAAACTTCTCTAAGTTCTCCTCATTTTTCAGTTGTTCTTCCTCCACCAAATGTGACAGGAGTTCTTCATCTTGGTCATGCTTTAGGCATAACTACCGAAGATATTCTGGTTCGCTTTCACAGAATGAAAGGAGAAAGAACTCTCTGGCTTCCAGGAACTGATCACGCAGCGATTGCCACGCAATCAAAAGTAGAAAAGATTATTCAAAAAGAAAAAAGCCAATCTCGTCATGATTTGGGAAGAGAAGAGTTTTTAAAACACGTTTATACTTTTGCACAAGAGAGTAAAGAAACAATCATCAACCAGATTAAAAGCCTTGGGGCGTCGGTTGATTGGAGTAGAGAAGCATATACTCTGGACGAAAAAAGAAACAATGCTGTTGTTAGCGCCTTTAAAACGCTTCATGAGTTAGGACTTATTTTCCGAGGGATAAGAATTATCAACTGGGACCCAAAAGGACAAACTACTGTTTCTGATGATGAGCTGATATACGAAGAAAGCGAAGGAACTCTCTACACTTTTTACTATGATAAAGACTTCCCCATACCAATTGCGACAACAAGACCAGAGACAAAACTTGGCGATACCGCAGTAGCTGTAAATCCAAAAGATAGACGTTATAAGAAATATATTGGTCAACAGTTTACGGTTAACTTTTTAGGAGAAGAACTTTCTTTAAAGGTTGTAGGCGATGATGTTGTTGATCCAAAGTTTGGGACAGGCGCACTGGGAGTTACTCCCTCTCACAGCCATACGGATTGGGATATCGCTACTTCCCATAATCTAAAATCAAAGCAAGTTATTAATGAGCTTGGTAAAATAGAAGTGGAAAGTTCTCCTTTTTCTGGGATGAAAGTTAAAGAGGCAAGAGAAGAAATTATAAAGAGATTAAAAGAAAAAGATCTTTTAATAAAAGAAGAAAAAATACAGCAGAGCATAGCGAGAGCAGAAAGAACAAACGGTATAATCGAACCCCTGCCAAAGATGCAGTGGTTTGTTGATGTAAACAAAGAATTTCCTTTTCCTCACAACACTCTTCCTTTTATTAAAAAAGGAGAAATCACAACTTTAAAAAAATTGATGCAGCTATCCGTTAAAGGAAAATACATTAATATTGTTCCCAAACGCTTTGAAAAAATATACTTTAATTGGATTGATAACCTAAGAAACTGGTGTATTAGTAGACAAATCTGGTTTGGTCATCGTATCCCCGTTTTTTATCACGACAAAGAAATTTATATCGGAAAAAACCCTCCTTCGTCTCTTTGGAAACAAGATGAAGATACTCTTGATACCTGGTTTTCATCGGCACTCTGGACTTTCTCTACATTAGGATGGCCAGAGGAAACAAAAGATTTCGAAGATTACCATCCAACAACTGTTTTAGAGACCGGCTATGATATTATTTTTTTCTGGGTTGCTAGAATGATTTTAATGACCACCGTTCTTATCGGAGACATCCCCTTTAAAAATGTCTACTTGCATGGCTTGGTGCGTGATGAAAAAGGGAAAAAAATGAGCAAATCTTTAGGAAACAGCATTGATCCTCTCCATGTTTCTGAAAAATATGGTACTGATGCACTGCGCATGTCTTTAATTATCGGATCTGCTCCAGGGAACGATATTAAGATGTCGGAAGATAAAATAAAGGCACAAAAGCACTTTGCAAATAAAATATGGAATGCTTCGCGTTTCGTTTTGTCTTCTCTTCCAAAAGAAAAAATTTCAGAAATAGTTTCAGAAAGTATTCCTCTCACAAAAAAAGATTTAGCAAAAGAAAAAATATTTTCAAAACATATAAAAGAGGTTACCAAAGACATCGAAGAATTTCGCCTTTATTTAGCTGCAGAAAAGATATATCATTACTTTTGGCATACCTTTGCAGATATCATCATTGAAGAAAGCAAAAAAGCGGTAACTAAGGAAGAACAATTATCATCCATGCAACTTCTTTACACTCAACTTAAAAAACAACTCCAACTGCTCCACCCTTTTATGCCTTTCATTACCGAAAAAATATGGTCAATACTTCCAAAAAAAGAGAAAACTCTTCTTGCTATAGAAGATTGGCCAGAAAAATAATATGACTTATTTTCTACTTATTCTTTTTTCTCTCTTGCCAAGTATTATCTGGCTCGCCTACTACCATAAGAAAGACGATCATCCCGAGCCCAAAAATACTATTCTTTATGTTTTTTTCTTCGGCGCTCTTTTCGCAGGAATTGGATATTTTTTCCAGTCAAAAATAAATCTTCACTTCTTTACTTTTTTGGAAAGATTTTCTCTTCCTCTTCTTCTTTCCATGCTTTTTTACCGCTTCGTAGTCATTGCTTTTACAGAAGAAATTCTTAAATACTTTGCTTTCTTTTTCTCCGTAAGAAGAAGTAGTGAGCTCGACGAACCAATAGATTTTATAATCTATATGATTACCGCTGGACTCGGATTCGCCGCTTTAGAAAACTTTATTATCTTTTCTTCTTTAGAGGTCACCTTTTTTGAAATGGTAAGAATATCGCTACTCCGCTTCTTAAGTGGAACACTTCTCCACGCACTAGTTTCTGGAATACTGGGAGGATTTTTACTTTATGCTTACCGAAGAAAAAAACACGCATTATTTTCTTTGGAATTATTTTTGCTACGCTACTTCACGGAATATACAACATTCTTGCAGAAAGATTAGAGGGAGGAGTCTTCGCTTTTCTCTCTTTCTTCATCCTTCTTATACTAATCCTTTCTCTTTTTATTAAAAAAGCAAAGACCCTAAAAAGCGTTTCTCTTCTGAAATAATTCTTGTTTTTTGTTTTAAAAGATGTTAACTTTAAAAAAACTATGAAAAAAGAAAAAAAGTGGGAAACTAAATCAATTGACGAAAAAAAAGATTCTTCGCCTGAAAAAGAAAAAAATTCTTGGTCTAAAAAATGTGGAGAGCTCGCCGTTGATGTTTACTCAACAGAAGATCATATTATTATTCAAGCACCTATCTCTGGAGTAAAGAAAGACGAAATAGAAATAGTTACTGAAAACGATATTGTTATCATCAAAGGAGAAAGAAAAAGACCACAGAAAAAAGAGATAAAAGAGTTTTATACAGGTGAATGTTTTTATGGTAGCTTTAGAAGAGAGGTAATTCTTCCCGAAGAAACAGATCCGTCGCGAATTGAAGCTAATATCGATGAAGGGATTTTAACAATTGAAATACCAAAAATAGAAAGAGAAAAGAGAAGGAAGGTAGATATATAAAAAAAAGAGGTAATTTACCTCTTTTTTTGTGCTCTCGAGAGGACTTGAACCTCCACCCCTTGCGGGACACGGTCCTAAGCCGTGCGCGTATACCAATTCCGCCACGAGAGCATTGCCTCATTATACAACAAAGCATCTTAAGATAAAAATCCTAAGACGCTTTAGAGTTTTTACAATTAAAAATATTAAGCCCCTCTTAAGAAGTTTTCAACAAGCGCCATTATTCCTCCTGAAAGCAGCATTATCACTATTCCGATCAAGGAGTATTTAACCATGTCTTTCGCTTTACCAATTGCTTCTGTTTCTCCTCCTGCGGTAACAAACTTAAATCCTGCATAAAGAAGCATTAAAACAACAACAATTCCCATAATAGTCCATACAAATCCTAAAATACTACTTAAAAGGCCTATTACTTGCTGTGGGTGAGTAATGATTGGAGGTGGTCCTTGAGCGACAACAGACAAAACTGGCAAAAGGGCGATGCTAACAAGTAATACGAAAATTATTTTTTTCATCTTTTTTTCTTTATTTTTTAGCGACCTTTTTCTCCTTTATATCTATAATATAATAAATTTAATCTTTTGGTCAATAACTAAGCTTCTAGAAAGCTTTGAATAAGTTGAACCATTCCTCCCGAAAGAAGAGCAACTACAACACCGATTATTCCGTACTTAATCATATTGTTGGCCGTTGTAATTCTGTCTGAATTACCTCCTGCGGTTAAATAAACAAAACCAGCAATCATAAATGCAAGAACCGTAGCAATCATAAATACTCTCCAAAGCCAAGTTGTAATATTTCCTAAAATTCTTAAAACATCATCACCTGATTGAACAGCACTATCTTGTGCAACTACAAAAAGAGGAATTAAAAGGATTAATAAAAATAATATTTTGTATTTTTTCATATTTTTATACTTATTAATTAACACCCATAATGTCTTTAATCACCGCGGTAATTCCGTTGGCGATTAGAATTATGACCAAGCCAATTATTGCATATTTGATAAGATTTGTCGCGTTTTTTGCCTTCTCTGGGTTCCCTCCAGCAAAGTAGTACATCAGTCCTGCAATGATAAAGATAATCGGAGCAATCATTAAGGCTACGTTTCTAATAAAGCTTACTATTCCGTGAATTAACTCTCCTAGTGAGCTATACCCAATAGGATTTTGTATTGTAACTTGTGCTAATGCCAAAAAGGGAATAAATAAAATAATAAAAGTTAATATAGTTTTCTTATAATTTTTCATATAGAATTGCGAAGTGTTGTGGCCCCGCATTAATTTTTTTTATAAATTTAAATCCTTTGTTTTTAATTTCTTTATCTATCTTTTTTTCTGCATCATCTCCTTCAACTATCCAATCAACAACAAGAATTCTTCCCCCTCGTCTTAGCACTCTCTTTCCTTCTTCTATAGTTGCGTTTCGGTCATCAACTTGAAAAAGAAGATTCGACATAATTACTAAATCCATTACTGATGATTGAAGATCTGTTCCTCTCTCTACGTCGCACTGTACAGTTCTGATATTATAAACTTTTTCCATTTCTGCCCTGCTCTTTAGAGCAGAGAGAGCTTCTTTTAGAACGTCTAGTGCATATATTTTTGCATCCTTTAATTTTTGTGCAAGAGGGATAACCCATCCACCAGAACCACAGCCAAAGTCGGCAATACTCATCTCTTTAAAAAGAGGGGTTTCTTCAAGAACTTTTTTAGGGCTTAAAAAATCACTCATTTTATATACAAATTATTGAAGCAAGATTATCTCCTTTATCTAATTTCATTAATCTCACTCCTTGAGTTACTCTTGATTGTTCGGAAACATTTTTAAGTTCTACTCTGATAACCTTACCTTTTCTTGATATTGCGATAAGATCTTTCTCTTCTATTATTGTTCGCAAAGAAATAATATTTCCAACTTTTTCAATATTTTTAATTGTCTTTACTCCTACCCCGCCTCTCTTTTGTGGCCTATAACTTTTAATCTTTATTCTTTTTCCGTATCCGTTTTCAGTCAAAAGTAGAAGATGTGCCTTTACTGAATCTTCTTTCCCAATAATTGCTACATCAGCAACATCATCTCCCTTTCTCAAGGAAACTCCTTTTACTCCTCCAGCTTGTCTTCCCATTGCACGAACATCTTTTTCATTAAAACGAATCATCTGTCCATCTTTGGTGGCAATTGCAATATCGTCTTTTCCAGATGTTTTCCTTACGCGACAAACCTCATCTCCTTTCTTCAAGGTAATAGCAATAAGTCCTGATCTACGAATATTACTAAACTCTTTTAATGGAGTCTTTTTGATAATTCCTTTTTTAGTTACAACTACTAAATTCTTGCTTTCTTTAGCTTCCTCGTGTTCCAGAGGAATAACCGCCAAAACCTTTTCATTTGAAGATATCTCTAAAAAGTTCATCAGTCCTCTTCCTCTTGCCGCTCTTGCTCCTTCTGGTACTTGATAAACAGGGACTCTAAAGACTTTTCCAGTATCAGTAAAAAACAGCAAGAAATCGTGTGTCATCGCTTCGATAAAGTGATCAACAACATCATCTTGTCCTGTTTTCATTCCTAACATTCCTTTTCCTCCGCGTTGCTGCGCTTTATAGGTTGATGGATTAACTCTCTTTATATACCCACCTTGAGTAATAGTAATTATCGTTGGTTCTTGAGGAATAAGATCAAGGTCATCTGCTTTCTTTAATCCTTCGTCATAAACCTTAGTTCTCCTCTTATCATTAAACATTTCTTTCATTTCTAAGAGTTCTTTTTTAACAACCTCTTCTATCTTCTTCTTGCTCTTTAATATCGCAGTAAGTTCTTTTATGATCTTCATTTTCTCCTTCAGTTCATTCTCGATCTCTTCTCTTTCGAGCTTTGCTAATTTGTGTAGTTTCATTTCCAAAATCGCAATCGCTTGGATTTCAGTAAAGTTGAACTTTTTAATAAGGTTTACTTTCGCATCATCTTTGCTGTTTGATTTCTTTATTGTCTTAATAATCTCGTCGATGTGTTCAAGCGCCTTATGAAGTCCTTCTAAAATATGTGCTCTTTCTTCTGCCCTTGTTAAATCAAATTTTGTTCTACGCGTCACAACTTCTCTTCTGTGTTCAATATAGTATTGTAATATCTCTACCAGCCCCATTACTCGAGGTTGTATCCCATCAACAAGAGCAATCATATTAATATGGAAGGCTTCCTGTAGAGAAGAAAATGTATAAAGTCTATTAAGAATTTTTCCTGGGTAAGAACCAGTTTTAAGATCTAAAACGACGCGCATTCCCTCTCGGTCAGACTCATCACGAATATCTCGCACTCCTTCTAATTTCTTTTTTTGTACCATCTTTGCAAAATCTTCAACAAGCTTTGCTTTGCGAACTCTATAAGGTATCTCGGTTATTATAATTTGCGATTTTCCTTTTTCTTCAATAATATCTGCTTTCCCACGAACAACTATTGACCCTTTCCCTTGAGAATAAGCAGCAACAATCTCTTCCTTATTATAAATTTCTCCCCCTGTTGGAAAGTCTGGTCCTTTTACAAATTGAAATAAATCTTCAGTATCTGCTTTTGGATTGTCAATAAGATGTACTGTTGCATCAACGATTTCTCCTAGATTGTGAGGAGGAATGTTTGTGGCCATACCAACGGCAATACCAAGTGACCCATTTAAAAGAAGCTGAGGAACAGGAGAAGGAAGAACGGTTGGTTCTTTTCTTGTCCCATCATAATTTGAAATAAAGTTTACGGTTTCTTTCTGAATATCTTGAAGCATTGCTTCTCCTATTTTTGAAAGTCTAGCCTCAGAATAACGCATCGCTGATGGAGGGTCCCCATCGACTGAATTATGGACAAATATCCCCGACCCTAAGGCAAAGTTGTGCCATGGGCTAACAGTAATATCATATACATCTTCTTTCTCTTTTAAAAATTTAACAGAAACAACTTTGTGATTGTAGTTTCTTGCTTTCTCTGACATTTCTTTAAAACTACTGAAATAGTTAAAAACATTTTCAACTCTCGGGATATTGCTCCTAGATCGATTTTTTTCATACAGCTCAGGTGTTATCTCATTATGTTTTTCAACTATTCTCTTTACATGTCCTAATATTCTATTCCTTATTACCCTCTTCTTGTATTCTTCGTCTTTCCATTTCTTTTTTAGCGATTTTACAGACATATCTGACAACTCTTTCATCATATCTGGATTCTCGGCAATCCTTTTTTTATTTGTTTTTTTTATTGCTGCTATTATTTTTTTTCTAAATTCAGCATCTTGCCACTGTTTTCTAGCTTTTTCAGAGTGTATCTTTTGCATTTTTTCTCCTTCCCATGCTTTCTTGCCCATTTTTACAAAATGATCCTTTGGAAAATTCGCACGATAAGCAGGATCTTGCCAAAGCGCCTTAGAAATAGCACACTGTCTTTTTTTCCATGCAAGAGAAGAGGAAACTTTTTTCATATGCCTTGACATAAACTCTCTGTGTTTAGGGTTACTCCATATTTTCCTAGAAACATTTTGCATATGAGCAGTCATTTCTTTGCGGTATTCAGGATCTTGCCATCTTTTCTTCATTTCTTCCGACTTGCAATTACTCATTAGTTTTTGAAATTTCGGATCTTGCCACAACCGCTTCAGATTTTCGCTTGATTTCTCTCTCATAAACTCTTTATACTCCTTGTTCTCCCACATTCTTTTAAGGCGCCTTATCTGTGCGTTTCTATAGTCAGTGTTTTTCCACATTTCTCTGTTACGACTTGATGCTCTTTCAGAAATAAACTGAGTATTGTTTTCTATAAACTTTTTTCTTCCTGCGGCTAATTTTTTTACATACTCGGAGTCGTTTTGATGTCTCCAAGAGGCAAGACTTGAGTGCAACCTCCAATGCTCTTCCCACTGCATCCTCTGGATGTTTTTTGGATCATTGTTGTTCTTGCCAAAATCTATATGGTGACGAACTCTTCCTCTTTTCTTCTCATATATTCCTTCTCGCAAATTCCATTCATCTGCTAGAAAATGAACAAATTTCCAACCACTTTGTATTGGTTGGAAAACTTTAGTATATCCTTTTAGACTCTTATTTTCTTTTCCGTCATCCTTACTAATATAAAGAGGCATAAGGGATTCTCCTTTTTGAAGATACTGTGCTTCTTTATAGTTTCCATTTCGCAACATGAATCTATGATCCGGAGTACATTTGATTTTCTTTCCATTATCAAGTTCAACTTCTATAAGAGCTGCTTTTTTGCGAGTCATTCGTGGTTTTTTAATTTCTGCGATTTCTATCTTCTTTTCTTTATGATTAAAAGAAAATGTCCAGTGTTTTTTACCTTTTTTACTTTCCTTAATAAGATCGGCAAAGGTAATGTTCCTTCCGTCGGTTAGTTTTACTTCCGTATCTTTTGTGAAACAACCAAAATTCCCTTGTCCTTGAACAAGAGGGTAGCGCATCGAAAAATCTTGTGC
>CAYQSS010000014.1:0-12127 GCA_964420305.1 uncultured Candidatus Saccharibacteria bacterium
ACAATTATCAAAGAATACACTTATCAATTAACGGTTTAACACCTGAAGAAAAGTTTAAAAGTGTTACCCTTGAGTGTTAACTATACAGTAAAATAAAAAACCGCCTTTTTATTAAGACGGTTTAAGGGAGTTTAGTGATTATTATAGAAGTTTCTTCTGAAGAGATCTTAAATCTCTTCTTATCTTTTCTATTTCCTCGATAAACTGCCTTCTTTAATATCAGTAACTTTCATGTTCCGCTTCTCCCTTCTTTAGAGTGCTCATCGATATATTCTTCAATTCTATCGGTTAATCTTCTTATCTTTTTGATAATCTCCTTATAATTATCAACTTCTACCTTGGATAATGATTGCCAGGACTGATAAATCTTTTCCTTTCCTTCTCTTTCTTCTTCTCTTTTGAAAAAATCAAGAAGATCTTTGTTCATCTGATAAATCAACTTTAGTCCTCTGTATGAAACCCTACAAACTGCCATTTTCTTCCTCCCTTTCTATTTTTCTACGACAAATCGAGATCCACACTTACAACGCAGGTCATACCAAAGCAAATCTGGGTCATCACTTTTCTCCATTATCTCATGACCACCAACTTTGCCACAATAAGGACGCCTGACTTTTTCTAAATCTACCACAAAAAATCACTCCTCTTTTAATTTTTAAAGGACATTCTCCCTTTTATCATCGTTATTATACAATATTTTTAAAAAAAAGAAAGCCACCTTTTAATTAAGTGGCTTTTTCTCACATTTTTACGAATAAATAAACTTAGAATGAAGATATTTTTACATTTTTTACCGAGCTAAAATATTTAAGAATTTTCTCTGCCTCCTTCTTAACCTCTCCCTCAGAGCTTCGTGAGAAATCCTCTAGCTCTTTTATTCCCCATTCTATGTCTTTTTCGTATGAGTTAACAACTTCTGTAACTCTCGGCAATCCCCACTCGTTCTCAATCTCGCCCAAAAGACCCTGCATGTACTTTAAGTTCTCTAGACACTTCTCTTTCGCGGACGAAGAAAGAGAAAGTCCTTCTCTAAGAAACGGCTCCATCATGAGAGAGCAAGCACTTGCGACTTCAAAAAGTTCAAACCCCAGGAGAATAGAATCTGTTTTTTTATCTCTTTCTGGATCTATTTTGGGAAAGCTCGTCTCTTCTTCCCATTCGTTATCACAGAAAAAACAACGATAGATATATCTTTTCTTCTTTTCTTCTCTCTCTATCGCTATAATATCGGTTTCCTTGTAATAACACCTTGGACAGACCTTTTCTTTAGTCATCTTCTTCACTCCTTTATTTAATTTTTATAGAGCTTCCTCCCCTTTATTATCATTATTATACAATATTTTTTTAAAAAAGAAAGTCATCTTTAAAAAGATGACTGTTTTGGGATTTTTCCCTTTTATTGTTTTGCCTTTTTTTCTATTCTTTCTAAGAAAGATTTTAGCCTTTGAAGTTTTTCTATTAGAAGATCTTTTTCCTCTTCTAAGGCAAATTCCCAGATATTTCCCTCAGCAAACTCGCTCTCTCCGTTTATTATAAGTTCGTTAATAAGATCAAATACGAAAGAAGCATCACGGAGTCCTCCAACTACTTCAGCAACAAGAATTGTAGCTCTCTCCGTGTTTGTTTTTTCCTGTTGCTTTGTAAATCTGTTACCCTTTCTTCCCAATTTTCTTTCCAAAAAAGACTTCTTAAGGTTAAGATGCAAGTCATTCACTCCCTTCTTTGACTATTTTAAAAAGCAAAACTACTTTTATCCCTCCTTTAAATTCGTTATGTATAGCACTTTTTTAGGAAAAGTCAAAACGCTATTGAAAGATATTATAAATTATTGTATAATACAAATATTCTAAAAAAGGGAGGTGTGTTCTTTTGGAAGCTTATATCCCAGATCATTGCTGGGTGGTTAAGAGCGGTAAAAAAGAAGGAGAAGTTTTGGAAAGAATGATGTTCCAAAACTACGGTTGGATCCTTTGGGAATTAAACGAAATACGTAGGAGAGGAGGTCCGGATCGTATTAAAGGCAACTTTGAAAAACACCTCGAAGCTCTGCGTAACAGAGGGGAAAACAGAAAGACTACTGCTCTTTGTCCGCAGTGCGGAGAAAGAGAAGTCAAATACCTCTCTGTGATCAGATCTCAGTACGGCGTTTCGGCAGGAATAGGATTCACCTGCTGTGATGACGAAAGCTGTATTAGAAAGGTTGAAGGGATGGCGATGAAGGATCCAGAGTTTCTTCCTTTCAGATTCTCCATCATTAGGACATTCGGTAGCAGAAGTGATCAAGGCATAATTGCCAATGTACTAAAATGGGGATTTGGATTAAAGAAACTCACCAAAAAAGATCTTTTCAATCTTTTTTGGGCATAGTCATCTACCGCTTTCCAATTAAAAAGCACCGTATAAAAAACGGTGCTCTTCTTTTAAATTAAAGAAAGCTAGTAATTCCCTTTTATTTCGCATTCTTAGCCCTTTTTATTTTTCCACTATATTTTCCTCCTCTTTCTTATAAAAAGCTAAGTACGAGGGAATAAAGGGGAAATTAGAACAAATTAGAGATTGCTTTTTAAGCTTTGCTCTTAAAGCAGAAACCAAAAACCCCGCATACAACGCGGGGTTTCGGCTAACTTTTACTTTTTAGAGAAAGTTCTCTAGAAAGATTTTAAAGTTAGTTGCTGTACAGTGTTACATTGCTGGTTCTGAGATCCTCTACGAATTCTCCGTACCAGGTGTATCTGTACCATGTGCTACTATCTCCTTCAACTTTCCAGTTAAAGTATGTAGTTTCTACTCTCTCTGTTCCAGTAGAATCGGTAGTAGTACCAAATACTAACTCTAAGTATTTAGCAACTCCTTCATCAAGATAGTAATAGCTGGTGTAATCGCCCGTAGCACTTCCTGTAGTGTAACTTGCGTTACTGTTCATTGAAAGGCTTTCAAGATCAAATCCTCCAGATGTTACATGCGCAATGTAGTCAGTTATAGTTCCTGCATTAGTAACAGTATTATCTTTGTCAAGATGAACCGTTCCTCCGTATGGAGTTACGTCAAACTTAATCCATCCATCTGCAGCATCACTTGTTGTTCCAATTTCTTTTCTTGTGAAGCTAGAAGTGATGTTACTGAATGTTGGGAAAGCAATGTAGATGTGTTGTTCTCTTCCGGTTACATCGCTTCCTCCAAGATCAACAACGTTATCAGCTAAATCATACCCGATAGAATCGTTACTTCCTCCTGTTGCATCAACGTTTGCTCCAAGAACAAATCCTTGATACTCAACTTTCTCTAATCTAACCCTAGCAACTACCGTAAGTTTCTTTGAAGCTCCTCCTGCGATTTCAAGAAGATCATCAAGTGTGAAAACTACGTTCTTTGTGTAATCAAAGTAAGTTCCTTGATCAGTTGAAGCACCACCAGAAAGTGTTCCTGTTGCAAGTAATTCGTCTCCATCATAGAGTAATACTTCGATTACTCTGTCTTCGATGAATGCGACCACATCAGTAGTAGTACTTACATTTGCTTCAAAATATTCACTCAGCGCAGTAGCAACAGCTCCAACAATTTCTACATTAACCTCTTCAAGTTCTACTCCTAGATCTTCAGCTTCTAGGTCGAATTCTAAGAGAGTAACTTCTGCGTCAACGTCTTCTTCAACTGCAACAATTCCCTTGTCTGGGCTAGTCGAAGCTCTTGTAGCTTTAAGTGTAGCAGCAGAATCACCCTTGTAATCGAATGCTCTGGTATCTGTGCTGGTAGCATACTTTGTAACACCAGCCTCATCTACGTAGCGAACAGCACTGCTTCCAGTAAATCCGAAAGTAATACCATCTTTTGCTGTTCCTGAATCTTTACCAGTTACAGCAATGACTACATCTGTGTATCCACCTTCTGGAACAGTGATGTTAAGTCCACTAAATCTTAGATAAGTAGTACCAGTTGGCATGGTTGTTCTGTTAACTTCCATTTCACCAACTTTTTCTCCATCAACATAAATCATTACAGTAGAAAGAGCAGCTCTAAGATCAGTTAAAGATGGAGCACCGAAATAAACATCCATTCTTTGAATTGTTGTTTCAGAATCTTCTGACTCAAATCTGAATTTTGCAACATCTTTTGTTTCGTTTGAGTAAACATCGATGTTACGGATATCATTTCTTACAGCAAGTGTAAGTGTTCCCTCTTCACCAACAGCGGTGTCAAGAGCATCTACTCTGTCTTGAAGAGCAGCAATTGCATCTGCAAGTGCTTGAAGTTGTGTTAATATTTCGTTCTCTTCTGCAGGAGTTTCTCCTGCAACTCCACCTGCGAGCAGTGCGTTAAGCTTTGCTCTTGTTTGTGTTCCAACATAACCGGTAGCAGTTGTAAGTCCAATTGGAGTTAAAACTTCACTAGCGTATTTTGTTTGGAATCTCTTTACAGCTGCATCAGTAAGAGGACCAAATGTTTCGGTCTCCATTCCTGGTGAGCCAGCTCCTGTTGCTGCTACCATTGTATCAGCATCAGTATTAAGTAGGATTTGCAGATATTTTACGTCAACACCCGTTGAACCCATTCTAAGGTTTTGAGTGAAAGTAAATCCTGCAGGAATTCCTGTAACCTCTACTGTTGTGGTTGTAGTGGTCTCTTCACCTTCTTCTCCTTCGAGGTCTACACCAATTGATTCAGCTAAAGCTGCAATTGTTGCAGAAAGATCATCGAGCTGTGTGTCGATATCATCTTCTGCGTATGCAAAACTAAAAGAGAAAGCAAGTGCAAAAGCCATTAAACCGATAATAAACTTTTTCATTGTTTTCTATTGTGGTTGTACTTTTATTGTACAAGCACGATTAATAATTATTTTTGATTTTTTATACTTTTATAACTTCTGTCGTTGCCGACCCTCCCTCCGAATAAGGAACAGGGAAACGACTGCTGTCTTCTAACTTCCGAATTGTTAAAAATAAAAAACATTTTCTGATTCTATTCTTACTCAGCTAAAATGTCAACTATCATATTAAAGGCCTCGCTGTAGTTCTCGTTCTCTGAAGCTTCTTTAATCTTTAGGATGCGTTCATCATCCTTTTTCTCTTCGTTTTCTTCAAACTTTGCTACGTGATAGTTTACGATATCCTGGTCAGTAAGATTAACCACCTCTTTCTCTTCTTCCGGGATCATTGAGCCTAATACTTGCCTTTGGATGTTTACAAAAACATCTTCAATTGCCGCAAACTCTTTCTTGATCGGGTTTTTGGTACTAGCGACCTCAACAGTCATCTCTTCCTCGTCAGTAAGCACCTGAATACCTGGCTCTTCTACTTCTCTTTCTAAAGGGGGGATATAAGCAAAGTTATAATCCTCTTTTATAGGAAGAAGTGGATAAGCCAAGATTCCAAAAACAAAAAGGAACATGAAAGCACCGACAACTGCCATTCTGCTTTGAAATACCGAATTTGTAAAAACATTGAAAAATGATCCTACAAACTCGCTAATAACAACCTTTTCTTTCGTATTATTAACCAAAACCGCATCTTTTCCGAAGATGCTTTCTCTTGTGCTCTCTACAAAAGAAGCCTCAGGCTTAACCTTTCGTAGTAAATATATTTTGGTTAGTACTTCTTTTTCCATGTTTTAGTAAAATATCGCCTCTGTAATAGGAGACGTGTAACTTCTAAATTTGTTACACCTTGTTTTTCATTTCTTTGCGTAATGCTGTAACAGCACGATGTATCAAAACTCTAATAGAGCTTTCCGGTTTCTCCAAAAGCTCGGCGATTTCAGCAGTTGTCAGTTCGTTTAAGTAGTAAAGGATAATAATATTTTGATAATCTTCGTTTATACGGGAAAGTGCTCTTTTTACTCCTTCAATCTCTGAATTAAGTAGTGCTCTTTCGTCAGCACGCATCTCCTTGTCAGAAACAACGATATTCTCTAACGGAACTTCTTTTTTAAAGGTATCCTCTTTCTTGGAATTATCACGGTTTTTGCGATAGTAATCAATAACTAGATTCCGGGCCACTTTATATAAAAAGGCTTTCGGATTCTTTAAAGAATCGTCTTTAGAGAAAGAATCCCAGGTTTTAATAAAAACCCGAGAAGTGATATCTTCTGCATCATCTTTCGAGCTAACTTTCAAATAAACAAAACGAAAGATCTTCTCAACATGAGCATCGTATATCTTCTCAAACTCTTTCTTCCTCTTTTTTTCTTTTCGCTTAAACATTCCGTAACCTTTTTAATGATTTTCTTTTAAAAGTCAAATTAATAATTTTTGTCCCACTACGGACAAAAAAAGAAACACTTCTTTCTTCAAACTCCTTATCTCTTCCTGCCTTATATTAAATAAAACAAAAGAGAGAAAGGATGATAGGACAATAATAGAAATATTTCTTGGTTTTATCTTGTCCTATTGTTGTCCTATTCCAATATTTTTGTCCTATCTCATCGAATAGGATATTGTGTTCCCTGCTCCGGTCCTTTTTAGAAGTTTCTTTTCCACCATCGCGCTCAGATCTCTTCTTAGAGTTCTTTTGGTTGTTGAAGGCACAACCTCCTGAATATCTTTTACCTGTAGATTTTCTCTTTTTTTCAAGAGATCAAGTATCTTTTCTTGTCTTTTGTTGAGTTTTACGGTTTCTTTCTTTTTCTCTGTTTTTTGCTTTACGGAAACATCCTCTTTTCTCACAAGTGATTTCTCTTCCCCGATAAGAAGCGCTTTTTGTTCGTAAAAAGCAGTTTTCCTTCTTAAGATATCGTTGAACTCTTCTACTTCTATCTTAATCTCCTTGTATTTCGCTTGAATTTTCTTGATTTCTTCCGAATCGATCCAGTTTTGTGTTTTTGCAAGTTCTAAAAGCGCATCGAGTATTTCGATGCTCTTCTCTACCTTAAAAGCAGCTTCCCTTCTTTCGTTTATTTCACCTTCCAAGATAAGAACAAGATTTGCTAAAATATCATCGCCAATCTCTCTTACTTTGTGACGAAGTGGTTCTTTTGTAGGGAAAAAGAAAGTAATTCTGTAGAGTCTGTTTGTTAATTCAATAAAGTAACTTTTGTTCATAGCCAGAAAAACAGAATTGTTTTAAAAAGAAACTATCGCCGCATACTGACCCAAGTTCTGAGTCTGTATTGGGCTAAGTTGTTTTGCACTTTGTAGTGCCTCTTCTATCAGATCCACAGAAATCTCTACATCCTCCCCAACTTCAAGGTGTCTTAATCCGGTTTTCTCGGGAGCAAGACGTTTTTGAACATAGTCCTCGATGTAGACTCTTTCTTCGGGAGAAAGCTGAACATCCTCTTCTTCCATATAGGAAGTAAGAGCACGACGTGCAAGATGTGTTAATCCATCACCTTTTCTTGCAACCTCTTTGTAGTTTTCTCTTTCAGAAGAAGTTTCTTCTACTGCAATCTCTTCTTCCTCTTCAATAACCTCCTCTTCTGGAAGCATTGTTTCTATTTCATCTATTATCTTTTGAGATGCAGAAGAAAAAAGATTTCTTATTCCGTATTCTTTTATCGTAACAAAGCTAAATACGAGAATAAAAATAACTACGAGAACTAATATAGAGAGGGCGATATCTTTCTTTCCACTCGGTTTTTTTTCCAAGTTGATAAAATCTTCACTCATATATTTAATCGACCTAAATAAAAATTAATAATAACTCCGTTCTTTTAAAAAGAGCTTTTTTTATTTCCCCCCTCCCTAATGAGCTATTTTAAGTTACTATAACAGAAAAAAGAAAAAAATCAATCACTTTCATTTCCTGGAAAAGAAAAGTAGAATAAAGAAATGAAAAGAAAAATATTTCTCTTTTTGATTACATCACTCTTTTTCACGTTTCCCTTTTCTTTAAACGAAGAGACAATAAAGGAAAAAGAAATAGGAACAGAAGAAGAAACATACACGCTCCTTTTTACTGGTGACATAATGCTCAATAGAGGAGTAGAATACATGGTAAAAAAACACGGAAAAGACTACTCTTTTCCTTTTTTAGATATTAAAGAAACATTAGACAATACTGATATTCTTTTTGGAAACTTAGAAAGTATGATTTCTGACAAAGGACACAATGTTGGAAGTATCTACTCTTTCCGTGCTCCAGTAGAAGCTTTAGACGCACTCCACTTTGCAGGATTTGATGTTCTTAATCTGGCAAATAATCATACCTTTGATTACACCAGAGAAGCTTTTGAAGACACGATGAAAAGACTAAAAGAAGCAAATATTAATTACACGGGAGCAGGATTTACCAAAGAAGAAGCGCACTCGCCTGCTATAATTACACTTGCAGAAGATACGAAGGTAGGATTTTTGGGTTACACCGAGTTTCTTTTTGAAAATGCTTACGCTGAAGAAGAAAAATCAGGAATAACTAACTTTTCAGAAGAACAGATGAAAGAAGATATCGAGAAAGCAAAAGAATTAGCAAGCTTTTTAGTAATTACCTTCCATTACGGATCTGAGTATCAAAAAACTCCAAACGAAAAGCAAAAAAGATGGAGCAAGCTGGCAATAGATTACGGGGCAGATCTGGTTATCGGTCATCATCCTCATGTCACCCAACCTGTGGAAAACTACAACGGGAAGTATATCGCCTACTCGTTAGGAAACTTTATCTTTGATCAGTATTTTTCAGAAGAAACAATGAGTGGTTTTCTTTTAGAAGTAAAAATACAAAAAAACAAAGTAATTAGTGTAAGAAAAGTTCATTACCAACTAAATGATTTTTATCAGCCAAAAATCACAGAAAAAGAAGAGTTATAATGAAAAAGGAGCCCTTGTTTAGAACTCCTTTAAACTTCTTTATCTTCTTAAAGAGATTTCGGTCGAGATCTAGAAGAAAATGCGACTCTTCCACATCTTGGGCAAAGTCCAGTATAAATCTTCCCCTCCTTATAAACTTTAACTGTAACTCTCCTCTTACAGTTCTTACAATCTCTAAATACTTCCATCTCTATTCTTTTAAACAATATTCAATCCTCCTTTCTTAACATCGATTCTGGAAAATCTTGTTATCACACAACTTTAGTCTCCATTTTCAGTTTTCCCACGCTCTACTTCCTCTCTTTTCTCCTGTTTTTTAGAGTCTGCTAACGCTTCCTGGATAATTCTTCTTACTTTTGTGCGCTTTTTTTGTTCCGGACTTCTAGCCATATTCTCTTTTTCCTCTCTTTCTAAGATAAATTAAAAGAACAAATATCTTTGCCTTGTTGGCAAAGTAACAATAATCTACATTATTTTTATCTTCTTGTCAATATTTTTTTAACCCATTTATCAACTTCTTCTCTTATTCCCCTTCTCCCTTTAAACATCTCTAAAAAGAAACCTCGGTTGGTAACCGAGGGAAGGTTGTATTTACCGACATAGTCAAGAAGACTAGAACATCGATACCGGTATAATCTTTCTAAAAGATTCTCCTTTATTTCATCGCCTCTGACCCACTTTTTTACTGGTTTCGTATGTAAATAGCAAAAAGTAGGCTTAAGTCGCTCTCTCTCGATATTAACCGCCCTGTAGCGCGAACAAAACAGTGTTCCCTCCCTCTTATATCTCCTATTAAAGTAGTACACATATCCGCCTATCTTTTTCATAAAAAGAGAAATCCCCCCTTCCTCGATCTCTCTTAAAAGAAAACTATAAGAATTTCTTGTCATCACAAATGCTAAAAAATCGACAATTCTTCTTTTTTTCTTGTTTTCTATCCTCTTTTTATAAATAGCAGTTTTAATATGTTTTGTATTTTTATGAAAAAACAAACTCCAAAGATTAGCATTCTCCTGACAGTTAAAAAACTCTAGAGCGGTAATGAACCGAAAACAATCTTTTTTTTGGATAAATATATTTCTTTTATCAATTCCGCTCTGAGTAATATAGTAAACATTACCGAGCTTGAAATTTCTTTTCTTTCGTACCACGTCAAGGCGCTACAAATTATTTTTTTCTTTACAGCGTAATTATTATTTTTTGTGAGGTCTGACCCCACAATTTTATGCTATCTAAAAGAATCCAATATTGGCAAAAATAAAAAGAAAAATTAGAATTCTTCTCTTTCTTCTGTTTCGGAGGCTTTGCGGGAAAACCTCCTTTTTGTTAATTTTTTATAATTTATTCTTTAAGAATAATATTTTTATGAAAAAAGTAAAAATTATTGCACTGGCTTTCATTTTTTTTCTTTCCCTTATTTTCCTAATAAGTGGAAAACCACTAGAAAGAGAAATAGTAAATATCAGTAAAGATTATGCCTTTGAAGATCCAGAAAATTATTTGTTTGGTGAAAAGGAAGAAACAATCATAATCCAAAATCAAAATTTGGATTTTTCTTTTGAAGTCTCGAAAGACTGGACTATCGAAGGATTTAAAGAAAATCTTGCTTCGGGGATAGTTCTTCTTTCTCCAGATTATACTGAAGACGAAAACTCTTTTGTGAAAGAAGGATGCAAAATAATTGTTACAGTTTATAGCGAAAAAGAAGAGTACAGCTATTTAAAGGAGAACATAGAGCTTTTAGAAGAGAGCACATCAACTGTAAAAATAGATGATCATTTCGCAAAGATAACAGGAGAAAGTTTGCGATTTAAAAATATAAAGGTTCCTCTTGATAACAATATTTACTCTTTTGAAGGATATTTTTCAGAAACTAAAGAAGAATACTGTAAAAAAAATTACAACGATTTAATAAATTCTATCTCTTTTAGCAAATGAGAAATAAAAAGATTTTTTCCAATCTTCTTGCCTTTCTTTTACTTGTCCCATTAAATGTTTTTCCCGCCAATCTTTCTTTGCTCGAAATAAATAAGGCTTTCCACCTTCTAAAAAGAGAAATTGTAGATGTTCATCTCTCTAATTTTATTAACCCTCACAATTATTCCCCAGAAGAAGAAGCGGTTATTGTTTTAACAAAAAAAGCCGCTCTCAGCGAGCTTATTAATCTTAATTTTAAGGATCTCCCAAAAGAATTTATCATCAACGCTCTTTTACAAAGCGGATTGCGTTTTACTGGAACATCCGGAAATCCTTTAGATTTTATTGAAAAAGAACTGTTAAGTCGCTCAATAGAGCAGATAACAAGCTGGCTTTTACAAAATAACGTCAATATCGCCGGAGGAGAGGTTAACCTTTCTTATCAAGATATAAATAAGAAAGTGGTATCTGAGAAACTCCTTTATTCTATTACAAGAAAAGAAGGGAATCACCTTTCTATCACTATATATTCCACAAAATATATTTCTCCCCCGCTATCTACCCCCGGTCCAGCAATCAGCAACTCTCTTTGGAGAATGAGCAAACTAGAAGAAAGTTATTTAAGGCCCTTTGCGATAACATTAAACGGAGAAACAGAAAAAACTTCTCAAGGAGCACTTTATTGGAAAAATAATCCAGAAATTAAAATTACCTTTTACAAGGAACCTTTCTCTGTCTCTTTCCCCACATCATCAATTCTTGAAAAGATAAGAAATAACGCAAATAATTTCTTCAGTAACATTTTTTCTTTTTTCCTATCTCAAGAAAATATCTTCAAAAGTTCAATTACCACAATGTTTAGAAAAAACAATGGAGAGAGACACTCATCTGCTGTTAATCTCGAAGATATAGAAGATATAATAATTATTGAAGAAAAAAAAGAAAAGGAGATAGCAAAAGAAGAGGAGGAAGAAATAAACGAGAAAATTCAGCCACCGGTCATAAAAAAAGAAAACGTTGTTCCCTCTAGAATAGAAATTAATTCCGCGCTAGGAGAAGAGCTAGAAAGACTTAGTGGAATCGGACCAATTTATGCGGAAAGGATTATTGAAAATAGACCCTATTGCACTCTCGATGACCTAACAAAAGTTCCTGGGATAGGAGAAGTAACTTTAAATAAAATCAAGGATCAGGGTTTGGCATATCTAGTTAGTCCTGACACTTGCTTTAAAGAAGAGACACAAAATAGAGAAGAAATTATAAAAGCGCTACTTGCAGCAAAAGAAACTCTGGAGAATATAAGAAAAACCGTTGAAGAGAAAAGAGAAAATGAACTAGAAGAAGAAAAAGAAGAGAGGGAAGAAAAAGAAGAAGAGGAAGAGATAATTACTAGCATTGAAGTTAATTCAGCATCCGTTGAAGATTTACAGAATATTACTGGGATCGGACCTTCTCTTGCGGAAAGGATTATTG
>CAYQSS010000015.1:0-11969 GCA_964420305.1 uncultured Candidatus Saccharibacteria bacterium
CAATAGTGACGTCATGAGGAAAAATAATTATTTAAAATATATTAAAAAACTTAAACCAAGTGTCCTCAAATTTTTTAAAGAGCTCTATAAACTAGAAATAACTCATGCATTTGACTGTCAGGGGAATGTTATTCCTCCTTGTGTTTATACGAAAGAGGAGATGAAGTTAATAAAAAAAATAAATGAAAAAAATAAAGAGAAAGGAGTTCCTGAAATAATATTTCCCTTCTGTCACTTACATATAGAATTTACGATTAACAAAGAGGCGGTTATGTGTCTGACATTATCAGAATATGAAAAAGTAAAAATGGATAATTTTAACAACGTCAATGAAATAAAAAAATATTATCTAAACAAATACGAAATTTTTGCTTATACAATCCCAATAGACGAAAAATGTAGAAACTGCATACACATGAAGACAATGCAGTGTGTTGGCGGTTGTATAGGATATAGAATTAATGAAATTAATCAAGCAAGAAAAATTTGCGAATCCATAAGAAGAATTTAAATGAAAATGAAATGTGTTGTCTGTCACTACGGGGAAATTGCACTTAAAGGAAAAAACAAACCTCTTTTTATAAAAAGACTTGTTTTAAATATTAAAGAAGCGCTTTCCTCTTCAAAGATACATTCTCCTCATGGGAGAATAGTTGTTTTTTCAGAAGATAGAGATGTAAAGGAGAAATTAAAAAAGATCTCTGGAATCGATTACTTTTTTTTAGCCGAAGTCGTTCCTTCTTCTCTAGAAGATATAAAAGAAAAGGTTGTTTCTCTTCTTCAAGATAAAGAATTTAATACTTTTCGTGTTACAGTAAAAAGAGCAGACAAAGAATTTCCTCTTTCTTCTCCAGAAATTTCAACTGTTTTGGGAGAAGAGATAGTAAAAAAAACAAAAAAGAGAGTCAATCTTTCTTCCCCTGATATAAACTGCTTTATTGAGATTAGCAAAAAAGAAACCTACATCTATTTTCAAAAAATAAAAGGGGTTGGAGGGATTCCTGTTTTAAGCAGTGGAAAAGCAGTTACTCTTCTTTCTGGAGGAATAGATTCTCCAGTTGCCTCTTTTTATATGATGAAAAGGGGAGTAAAAAGCATTTTTCTTCATTTTCACGCCTATCCTTCAACATCAAAACAATCAATAGCAAAAGTAAAAAGGATTGTTAAAAAACTTTCTGCTTTTCAAGGAAAATCTGTTTTATATCTTGTCCCCTTTGATAAAATACAGAAAGAAATAATGCTAAACTGCAAAGAAGACTACAGAGTTCTTCTTTATAGGAGGTTTATGATGAGGATTGCGGAAGAGATAACGAGAAAAGAAAAGATAAAGGTGATTATCACTGGAGAGAGCTTAGGTCAAGTTGCCTCTCAAACGATTGAAAATATTATAGTAACAGAAAGTGCTATCAGCATACTTGTCTTTAGACCACTAATTGGGCTCAATAAAAAAGAGATAATCAGTGAAGCAGAAAGGATAGGTACTTATGATATTTCAATTTTACCAGAAGAAGATTGTTGTGTACGATTTTTACCAAAAAAGCCAGAAACAAAAGGAAATATTTCTAAAATAATTAAGGAAGAGGAGGTTCTTTCTATAGAGAAATTAATAAAAGAGGCTTTGGAAAAAACAGAGAGAAAAACGATATAATTGACAGATCTTCTCTTTGGGGTTGCAGTTTTTCGCTTTTTTAGTATAATCGAGGCAGAAATAAAGGTCGTAAAATATAAGAAAAGTAAAAAGTCGCAATATAAATAATAACAAAGATAGATAAAGCTTAACGCTTTTTTATCTAAAACAATTTTATGACAGAAGCATATTGTGTAAAATGCAAAGCTAAAAGAGAGATGAAAGATCCGAAAGAAGTAGAGATGAAAGGGAAAGGAGCAGTAAAGAGAAGAGCAATGACTGGACAATGTCCAACTTGTGGAACAAAGATGTTCAGAATCCTAGGAAAGGCAAACTAGCTTTTTAAAACTCTCAAAACCACCGATCTTTGGTGGTTTTGGGCTTTTTAAGATGAAAAAAAAGTTTTTAATAATAGTATTTTTATGTGTACTTAACTTTTTTTCTTGGCAACTGCTTTTTTATTTCAAAGATAACAACCTTAAGGTTGTTTTTTTTGATGTCGGACAGGGTGATGCGATATTTATCAGGACACCAGAAAAGCACCACATTCTAATTGATGGGGGGCCGGGGAGTACTATATTAGAAAAACTAGAGAAAGAGCTTCCCTTTTTTTACAACTCTATTGACCTTGTTATCTTAACTCATCCTCACGATGATCATCTTTCTGGATTAATAGAGGTTTTAGAGCGCTATAATGTAAAAGATATAGTTTACAGTGGGGTCTTGGATAACTCTTCTATTTTCAAAAGGTGGAGCGAAATTACTGAGAAAGATGGTTACAAAGAAGCACGTGCAGGACAGAAAATATCTGCCAATAATTTCTATATTGAAACTCTTTACCCAGTAGAAGACATCAAAGGCAAAATAGCCAAAGATTTAAACGCAGTTTCAGCTGTAAACCGTTTTGTTTTTAAAGACGAACACAGTTTTCTTTTTACTGGAGATATTTATGACAAACAGGAAAAAGAAATAATCTCTTTTTATAAAGAGAATTTAAAGTCAGATGTTCTTAAAGTTGCCCATCACGGATCAAAAACATCTACCACAAAAGAGTTTTTAGAAGAGGTTATGCCAAAAGTTGTGGTAATTATGGTGGGAAGTGATAATCGATATGGACATCCACACAATGAAACACTAGAAAGGTTAGAAAATTTTGGTACTAAAGTAATGCGAACTGATAAAGATGGAGATATCGTTTTTAATATTTCTTCCTAAAAGTTCTCTTTTTTTTCTTTTTGTAATATAATACTTTCTATACGACGTCTTTATTAAATAAAATTTTTAAAAAATGGAAGAAAAAAAAGTAGATTTATCAAAAATACCTGATACAGAACTTCCTCCACAAAAAGAAGATTTTCGCGAAACATTTCAGTGGAGGATTTTTCGTATCATTGCCGAATTTGTGGAAGGATTTCAATTTATTGCTGATAACAAGAAGTCAGTAACGATACTAGGGTCTAGCTCTTTTCAAGAAGATAACCCGCACTACCAGAAGGCACGACTCTTAGGAAAGATGCTTGCTAAAGAAGGGTTTTCTGTTGTAACTGGTGGTGGTCCGGGAATAATGGAGGCGGCAAACAGAGGAGCTTATGAAGAAGGAGGAAATTCTATCGGAGTGAATATTTATCTTGAAGAAGGAGAAAGGGCAAATAAGTACATGAACAAATCTATCGGCTTTCACTACTTTTTTACGCGTAAGGTAATGCTTTCCTATGCTTCATCAGGGTATGTTTTCTTTCCCGGAGGATTTGGGACACTGGATGAGTTTTTTGAAATAATTACTCTTATTCAAACAAAAAAGATTACAGTGAAAGGGCCAGTTATTGCTGTTGGAAAAGAGTTTTGGGAGCCACTTTTTAGATGGATAAAAGATGATCTTTGCTATAACTATAAGACGATTAAAGCAGAAAATCTTAATATTTTTCATTTAGTAGAAACTTCTGAAGAAGCATTAGAGATAATTAAAAAAAATAGTATTAAATAACAAAGGTCTGTTTGAAGTTGATTTTTCATATAAAAGCAGATTGTAAAAGAAATGAAAGGAGTAGAATTTCCTATCTTTAAAACAAAAATGGAGAACGATCGTAAATTTGATCTTTCTGATCCGAAAGAAAGAGAGGAGTACCTTTTTTTTAAAGCCGGGAATGAGATTAAAGAGATTAGAAAGTTTTTGGAAGATAACGCTTTTATTATCTATCTTTTAGGAAAAAAGAGTGCTGGAAAAGGAACTTATTCCAAGATGCTTGCTGAAGTGATTGATCCTGAAAAAATAGACCATTTTTCAATCGGAGACATGGTGAGAGATATTGATAAAGAACTAAAAGATGAAAAGAAGAAAGAAGAACTCTTAGAATATCTAAAGAAAAATTACAGAGGATGGAATTCTCTTGATGAAGTGATGGATATTTTAGCTGGAAGAAGTACGACAAAACTTCTTCCGACAGATTTTATCCTTACCTTAGTTAAAAGAGAAATAGCCAGGAGAGGAAGAAAAGTTATCTTTATCGATGGATTCCCAAGAAATATGGATCAGATATCTTATTCTTTGTTTTTTAGAGATCTTATCGGATATCGTGATGACGCAGATTTTTTTGTGCTTATTGATGTTCCTGAACAAGTTATTGATGAAAGAGTGAAGTGGAGAAAGATCTGTCCAGAGTGTAATACTTCGAGAAATCTGAAACTTCTTCCTACTTCAAAGATCGAGTATGATAAAGAAAATGATGAGTTTCATCTTTTGTGTGATAATCCGCAGTGCAAGGAAGTAAGAATGGTAAGAAAAGAAGGAGATGAAGCAGGTATTGATCCGATTCGAGAAAGATTAGAAATGGACGAGAAACTCATCAAACAAGCCTTTAATCTCTATGGGATTCCTAAAATACTGCTTCGCAATTCAGTTCCAGTAGATAAGGCGAAGGAGTTTGTTGCTGATTATGAACTTACTCCAGAGTATAGCTACAAGTGGAATGAAAAAGAGGAGAAAGTAGAGATTGTAGAAAGTCCTTGGACAATTAAAGATGATAACGGAGTAGAGAGCTATAGTTTAATGGCTCCTCCGGTTGTGGTCTCTTTTCTTAAGCAGCTTGCTGATATTTTGAAAACTTGACGGGAGATATAATTTTGGTATATATTTAATATACCGCTCGCTCAAATTGAAAATCTGAATTGTACCTTTTAGGGAGCCGTATATGATTCATAACCCGTGGGTTGTGACTGAGGCACCCACTTTCAAAAATTCTCAGATTTTTCTGGAGCGAGTGGCTTTAAAAACATTCCCGCCCCCAAAAGGGCGGGCTTAGTGTTGATATAAAAAATGAAAGATAGTAGAATTAGAGAAGTTATATAAAAAATATGCAAAATTTTCTCATAATTTCAATTTTAAATTTTATGGCCGCGTTTATTTGTTTAATAGCGGTCTTGAAAATGTATTCTGCTGTTAAAAAAAATCCAGAAAATAGTAAAATCAGATATTATTTTTACAGCTTTATATTCATCACTGTTTATCTCCTTACTTCTGGCTTGCCGATTATTGTTGTAAAAGATCCTTTCTCCGTTTCCGTTATTACATTTTTATTTATTCCTTTTCTGCTTATCGGAAGTATGTTTTTATCTTTAACGGCGATTAACTTTACAAAGTTCCAGAAATACGAAAAGATATACATCTATTTCTTTCTTTTTGTTGTTTTACTAAGTAGTTTGCTAAATTTCTTAGGCCTATCAAAGACCAGTTTAAGTAACAATCCTGAGTATTGGTTTCGTCCTCAAAGTGCAATGATCGTTTACGGGATACTAGTTACCAGCTTTTTTCTCATAACATCTCTGTCTTTTGCTGTAATTTCTTACTTGTCTCTTGCTAAGAAGTATAAAAGAAATGATATTGCTTTTGGAAGGTCGGTGATGATTGCTGAAGGGTGTTTTTTCTTCCTTTTAGCAATTTTTTTCAATAACGTTGTTGGAATCACGGCGGAGAAGTTTCTAATCTCCAACGCAGTAGCAAGTATTTTTTATATGACTGGGGCAATCTGCTTTATATCCAGCGTTGTTTATCGTGGTAAAAATTAATTATTTAAAATTATGTGGGATCAGATGAAACAAGCCAAAGAACTCTATCAATTACAAAAAGAACTTCAAAAAGAAAAGATTGAAGTAGAAGAGAAGGGAGTTAAAATTATCGTCAATGGGAAGATGCAAGTTGAAGAAATTTTTTTAAATGCAGAAATTAGCAAAGAAGAACAGGAAAAAGCACTAAAGAAGTGTTTAAATGACGCTTTTTACAAGATACAAACCAACTTAGCGCAAAAAATGCAAGCTTTAAAATAATATGCCTGAAGGAGAAAATATCGAAAAACAAGAACTAAGCCAAGAAATTATTGAAGAATGGTACGGAGAAAAAGGAATTGGCTCTGAAAAAACAGTGCAAAAAGAAAAAGGAGAAGAAAAAGTGTCCTTTCCTCCTCCGTCTTTTGCTGTTGACAAGGAAGAAAAGATAAAAAAAGAAGATGAGAAAAAGTTAGTTATTAAAAAAGATATTAAGAATCTTTTGGCAATTGCAGAAAAAAGGGGCCTGGAAAGTTCAATCAAAGAAGCAGAAAAGAAGAACGACCCTTTTTTGCTTGATATATATCATGATGTCTTAGCGAAAGACGCCGCTTATAAAAGATTTCTAAATCATAAAAAATGAACATCTTTATTCCCCAAGAATTAACCTTTATTGCTGTTTTTCTGATTGCAGTCTTTATTATCCTCTTTTTTGTTCTTAAAAAGAAAAGAAAAAATACTCTTGAAAGAAGTCTTGCTCTTACTCTTTTTTCGGTTAAGCTTCCAAGATACGAAAACGTTGGGAAAGACAAAAAGGAAGAGGAAAGAAAGATGATCTCGATGATGGAGCAGTTTTATTCTAACTTTCTTTCTTTAGAAAAGGGAGAAGGATTTTTAAAGAAATTTTTCTATGGTTCTCCAAGAATTGCCCTTGAAATAGCATCGGAAATAGGGCAAGGAGATATTTCTTTCTATATTGCTGTTCCTTCTGAGTATGAAGGATCTTTAAATAAATATATTCAAGGAGTTTACTCTGGAGCAGTAGTTGAAAAAGTTCCTGAGGATTATACGATTTTTGAACCAGAAGGAGAGGTTTGCTCATCTTATTTAACTTTAAGAAATACTTTTTTTATCCCAGTTAATACCTACGAAGAACTTGGAAGAGATCCCCTTGAAGCGGTTGTAAATTCGGTTAGTGGAATAAGTCCAAATGAAGGTGCGGCGGTGCAAATTATACTAAAACCACTTTCTTTTGATCTAAGGAAAAAAGGAGAAAGTGTGCTGGGAAAAATTATTGAAGATAGGAAAAGTCTGAAAGAAGCTGTAAAGCAAGTGCAAGCAGGATTTTTACAGAAACTATTTCGAGAGATAATGGAGACTTTTAGTAGCAGAAAGAAAGAAGAGGAAAAAGAAAAGAAGCTAAAAGTTGATGATACAGTCATTGAAAAACTAAGAGAAAAGATCAAAAAGCCAGGATTTTCAGCAAATATTCGTCTTGTTGGTGTCGCTAGAGAAAAGCAAAGAGCAGAGGAAATACTACGCAATTTAGAGAGTAGTTTTGCACAGTTTACATCCGGTTTAAACGGATTTAATGTAAAAAGAATAAAAGGGAAAAGGGGAATAAAAAGAATTGTTTATGATTTTGCCTTTCGTGATTTTAAAAAAGGACAGGAAGTTATTTTAAACAGCGCTGAAATAACTGGCGCTTACCACTTTCCGCTCTCTTATATCGAAAGTCCTTCGATAAAGTGGGTAAAGTCCAAAGAAGCACCTCCTCCATCAGAACTAAAAGAAAGCGAATCACCTTTAATTGGGGAAGCTGTTTACAGAGGAGAAAAGAAAAAAGTATATATTGCCAGCAAAGACGACAGAAGAAGGCATTTCTACATCATCGGGCAAACCGGGACAGGTAAAACTACGCTCTTACGAGAGATGATTAGACAAGACATAGAGAAAGGAGAAGGAGTTGGAGTTATTGACCCGCATGGAGATTTGATAGAAGATACACTAGCGAATATCCCTTCTGGGAGAATAAACGATGTTGTTCTTTTTGAACCTTTTGATAGAGAGCGTCCTTGTGGACTTAATATGTTAGAGTGGAACACGCCTGAACAACGTGATTTTGCGATATCAGAGATGATTACGATCTTTGGGCAGCTTTTCTCAGCAGAGGTTTTAGGACCGATGTTTGAGTATTATATGCGTAATGCGATGGCGGTGATTGCTGCTGATAAAGATAACCCGGGAACTTTAGTTGAACTTCCGCGAATGTTTACTGACAATGAGTTTGTTGAGAGCCGATTAAAAAGGGTGGCTGACCCGGTGATTAGAAACTTCTGGCTTAAAGAGTGGAGACAGACTGTGGGAGAAGCAAGATCAAATATGCTGGGCTATGTTGTTTCAAAGATCGGACGTTTTGTTATCGATGAAACAATGAGAAATATTATCGGACAGCAGTACTCGGGATTTGATTTGGAAGACGTAATGGACAATAGAAAGATATTTTTAGCAAACCTTTCTAAAGGATTAACAGGAGAGATAAACAGTTCTCTTTTGGGACTTGTTTTAGTCTCCAAAATGCAGATTGCAGCGCTAAGAAGAGCGAGACTAAGAGAGGAAGAAAGACAGGATTTCTATCTTTATGTTGATGAGTTTCAAAACTTTACCACAAAAAGCATTGCCACAATACTTTCTGAGGCAAGAAAGTACAAACTTAACTTAGTTATTGCACATCAGTATATGCCACAACTTTCAGAGGAAATTAAAGATGCGGTGATCGGAAATGTAGGAACAATGGCTTGTTTTAGAACAGGTATTACTGACGCAGAGTTTTTAGAGAAGCAGTTTGAGCCAGAGTTTTCAAAGTTTGATCTTGGGAACATTGATAACAGGCAGTACATCATCCGTATGATGGTGGATAATAAAATTACATCGCCCTTTAAAGTCGCCACACTAAAACCTGAAGATGGGAACAGAGAGATGGTAGAAAAAATAAAAGAGATATCAAAGTTGAAACACGGAAAACCAAAGGCGATTGTTGAGGCGGACATAATGGAAAGGTCAAAACTTGGTAATAACTAATAATTATTTTTTATGAACAAAGAATACGGAGAATTTGGAGAACCAAAAGGAGAAATAAAAGAACAGATTGAAAAAGCCGTTGAAGGAATGGAAGCAACAAAAGAAGACGCTTTAGCTTTAAAAAAGAGAGAAATAGGAGAAAATATTTTTTCTGAATATACGACTATTCTTGAAAGAAAAAAAGAGCTGGAAGAGAAAGAGAAGGAGTTTGAGGGAAAAGAGTATTATGAAGAGTTACGCGAAGGAGGAGAGGGGAAACCACCCCGCCTTAAAGAGGACGAAAGAAGAAAACCAGCTACGCTAAGAGAAAATATTAATAAAATAAAAGAGGACAAAGAAAAAAAGGGGGAAATAGGGGAGGAACTTGAAAAAATTAACAAAAAGATAGACAGCGCAGAAAAAAATAACTTACTAAAAGAAGCATTGGCAAAGAAGTTAGATACAGAAGCAAAAATGTCCACTGCTCTTTCGGGAGAATTAGTTGATGAGGCTACAAAAGAAAGCGATCTAGCAAAAGTTGAATTAGGGAGTGTAGTTTTAGAAAGATATAAAGAGCTAGAAAAGAAACTAGCAAAACTAAAACAAAAATTGGCCGAGCATGAAGGGAAAAAGCCAAAACTTGAAGGAAGAGAAGGGAAAGAAGTGATGAGTTTCAGGAGGGAAGAAAGAAAGTGGCAAGAGGAAAAAGAACAGATTGAAAAAGAAATAGAAGCACTTAAAGAAAAAATGTCCAGTAAAGAGATTTTAGATATTTTTCTAGAGGAAGAAGAAGTAGTAGAAACCTTAGAAGAAGCGGAGGCGGAACCAGAGGTTGAAGTTGAGTTGACTGATCCTGTTGTAGAAGAAGGGGATACTGTAGTTGAAACAACACCAGTACCAGAAAAAAAAGTAGGGAAATTTAGGTCGGCTCTTTCAAAGATAGTAGGTTTTTTCTTTATTATCGGTTACGTATTTTCTAGTATTTTAGAAAAACTAAAAAAGAAGAAATAACTATTTTCTAGATCTTTTTTTTGCTTTTTCTCTCATATTTTCTGTTTCATCGGTTTCGTCAACAACATCACCGATAATTTGTTCTAATACATCTTCAAGAGTTATTATTCCTGCCGTTCCTCCAAAATCATCTACTACTAAGGCCAAGTGACATCTTTCTTTTTGAAAAACGGGAATCAGTTTATCTATCTTTTGATTTTCGCTAACCTTAATAACCTTTCTATTTGCAAACTCTTTAATTTCTTTCTCCTTTTCTCCCTTAGAAAAAGCGATAAGTAGCTCTCTTTGATGGCATATTCCGATGATGTTGTCTAAGCTTTCTTCATAAACTGGGATACGAGAGTGAGAAAGAGAGTAGATTTCTTTTTCTAGTTCCTTCAACTTTTTTCTTCCATCAAAAGCAGTAATAATTGTTCTGGGGGTCATTACCTCTTTTGCCGATAAGTCGTTTAAAAGGAAAACACGGTGAATCATCTCTTTTTCGTCTTCTTCAATAACTCCTTCTAAAAATCCGATATTACTTAACGTTCTAATCTCTTCTTCAGAGATTGTTTTTTTATTTTGCGGGAGATATTTTGTAAAAAACTCGATAAATTTAACGAGAGGGGAGAAAAATTTTGTGGCAAAAAAAAGTGGTTTTGCAAGAACTATGCTTATTGGTATGGCGAAGGATTCTCCAACCCCCTTAGGGATTATTTCAGCGAAAACAATTACCAGAAAAGTCAGCAACGCGGAAAATATTCCAATCTGTGTGCTTCCAAAAACTTCTGTAGCAATACTACCAACAAAAATACTACCAGCGATATTAAAAATGTTATTAAAAACAACAATTACCGTAATTGTTGGATGCATATTTCTTTTAATTTTTAAAAGATAATCTGCTCCTTTCTTTTTTTGGTTGAATAATATTTTCGCCTTATTTATCGGTGTACTAAAAAGAGCGGCTTCAGCTGCTGAAAAGAAGGCTGATCCGAAAAGCATAAATAATATTAATAATAAAAGGTGATTCATTTTTTTAAAAAAAAGACAGATATCTCTGCCTTTTTAACCTCTCTTACCGAAAAGTAAATACTCGAGTGCCATATTTAGCTCAATTTCGTTGTTTTTCATAAGTCCCCACGTCATAGAACAATCGTACTTTTTACGCATCAGTTGAAACTCAACAAAGTTTTGATTTTCGCCATAAGCGAAACACGAAGGCTCACTACTTGTTCCATAACTAAGGTCTTTTTCCTCTATTCCTCTTCTTTTTCTCTCTTTCTCAACAAGCTTTTTCACCAGTTTGTATTTCTCTTCAGAAGATAGTTTAAGGTACATATCTTTTCCTCCTTTTTTTAAAGTCGGGCCGGCGGGATTTGAACCCACGATCTCACGCACCCCATGCGTGCGCCCTAAGCCTCTAGGCCACGGCCCGTAAAGATCTAATCTTTTCCCAGAGTCTTAATGCATTTTGTACAAGCAAGTACTTTTTGACCAGCATAGGGTTTAAAGTTTTTCTTTTTTATGTCAGCTGGAATAAAAGCTTTTTGTAAATTAGGGCGCTTTCTCTTTTTAGGAGTTGGATTGTATTTTGACATCAGTTTTTTCCGTGCACTTTCCATTACCGATGTTTTTCCACAAATTTGACACATTCTTGGCATTTTATTAAACCATTATTTGTATAACACGCTGTATTATAATCGAAATTATTATTTTTTCAAGTAGAGTTGTTGCTTTAAGCTTTATTTTTTGTTATTATCACTAACATGGAATTATCTTGGATATTTATTTTTATCGTTCTAATTTTTTCGGCAATACTTCACGAGTATATGCATGGTTTTGTTGCTTACCTTTTGGGTGATCCGACGGCAAAGAATATGGGAAGGTTAACTTTCAATCCCATTCCGCACATTGATCCTTTCTACACCATAATTCTTCCTTTGATAATGATTATTCTTCCAACAGGATTTATTATTGGTGGAGCGAAGCCAGTTCCGATAAACCCCTTTAATCTAAGAGGGAAGTATGCAGAAATGAAAGTAGCGCTTGCCGGGCCTTTCTCCAATCTTTTTCTAGCGGGAATATTTGGGCTCTTTATACGTTTTTTGCCGATTATAAGAGAAAATGATTCTCTGTTTTTTGCCTTTTCTGCGGTTGTTTTTGTTAATCTTCTGTTAGCGGTTTTTAATCTTTTACCGATTCCTCCTCTTGACGGTTCACACGTTCTTTTTACCTTTTTTCCAAGATTATCTGA
>CAYQSS010000016.1:0-11759 GCA_964420305.1 uncultured Candidatus Saccharibacteria bacterium
TAACATCCCCCTCACAGGTAAAATTGTCAGTAGCACAGTCTGTCCCAGTAGAAACAACTGCATTACCAGTGGAGTCTACACAAAAAGCCTTACTTGTGTCTCTCACAAGAAAAGAGTATGCGCAATATGCACTGTTATCTGTAGCAATATTCACATTAAGACTGTTTTCTTCTCCCGTCATTTCCGATATTTTATTACTAATAAGTGTATATTTGCTTGCCTCTGGCCCTGACCCTCCTACAGCTTCACTAAAATCTTCATATCCGTCTTCAAAAGTGTAAAGAGCCTCCGCCAAAGATCTTAGTTGTCCTATCTGGTTTTGGATAGTAACATCTTTTGTCCTGCTTCTTGCGGTTTCTAAAGAAACTAAAACGATTGAAGCTAAGATAGCGATAATCATTATCACTGTTAAAACCTCAATTAATGTAAACCCTTTTTTGTTCATATTTTTAATAATTATTAATAACTTTTTAATTATAAGTTATGTTTGATAAATATCAATAGATTATTTGTAATCACAATTAGGCTGCAAAACCTTGCTGTCACAATTAAGATCTCCCAGTGGAGCTTTCACTTTATTACCTAAGGAATCTACGCAAAATGCCGTATATTGACTATCAAAGGGAACAACAAAAGCATAGGCACAATACGCCTCAAACTCTCCTATTCCGTCGTCTTTCGGAAAACGTATCCTCGCATCACTCCCCATTTCTTCAATCTTTTTTCTTATCTGTTTTAATGTATAGTAATCCTGCTCACTATCATGAGTACTTGGCCTCATTTTCGATAACTCCTTATACCCATCTTCTGGATTATATACAGTCTCGCCGATTGCCTGTACTTGTTCTAAACTACTTAAAATAATAGCGTTTCTTGTTTTGTTTCTTGCATTCTCAATAGCAATTAATGAAAATGTAGTAATTAAAACAATAATCACGATAACAACAAGTATTTCTACTAATGTAAAGCCTTTTTTACTCATAATTTAACTATAAAACATCACAATTTGCACTTCCACTTTCACATCTTCTTTCCGTATATCCATCAACAATTATATAACTTCCATCTGTGCAAGAATAGCCACCTTTTATAAGCTCTATTTCCGCACAATATTCGCTTCCTTCTGTAATTATCTTCAGAACCTTATTCTCTCCTTCGTCTATGTCATATTTTTTAATTAGTTCTCCTAATTCTCCAGCATCTTTCATTCCATCGTATCCTCCTTGTATCGAATAATAGATACTAGAGAAAGATCTGATTTGAGAAATTGCTCCTTTTCTTTTAGAATCTTCCGCTGCATCTCTTGCCCCTCCTAGCGCGACTAAAATAAAAGTAGCTAGCACCGCAACAACAGCAATTACTATCATTAATTCGACTAGAGTAAATGCCTCTTTTTTTTCTCTATACATATATCGCTAGTTTTTTCAGTATAAAGCTATTAAAAGAAAAGTGCAAACAAAAAACCGCCTCTTTCTCAGAGGCGGTTCTTCCAATATTTCTATGGCGTACAAACATATGAGTTTGTAGCTGTACCACACGATATTGTAGTCGCAGCATCTGCATATTCGTCTGGTCCCTCGGTATTACTTATACAAAAAGCATCAGTCTCGTTCGATAGGATCATATATGCACAATATGCATCATCTGAAACACTTGCTACAATATCAGGCATTTCAGTGCTTAGGTGAAGCCAATCAGTGTTTTCGGTCGTATTAAACCCTGTATAGCTTTGATCATTTGTTGCATAGTGAATTTCTGCAATAGATCTAACTTGTGTAACCGCAGATTTTATTTTGGCATCTTCTGCTGCATCACGCGCATTTTGTAGAGCAACTAACACAACTGTAGCCAAAATTGCAATAATCGCAATTACAACCATCAACTCAATAAGCGTAAAACCTTTTTTATTTTTTCGAAACATAATTTTAATTTAAATTAAACTCTCGACCTTTTCTTATTTATAACTATCAAAAATAGCTTTAGTTAGTATATTTTTAAAACTTGTTTATGTCAATGCTTTTTTACATATTTAAGCTAATGCTGTATATCGGTAAAAGAACAGAAGCAACAAGTCCACCAACCATTCCTCCTAAGAGGATAATAAGTAGTGGTTCAATCATACTGATATATTTTTCAAGGGTTCTTTCAAGTTCTGCACGAAAAAATCTTACAACATTCATCAGTGCAGAGCCGAGCCTTCCACTTCTCTCTCCAACAATTGCCATCTGAATAAGTATTGGTGAGAAAATATGAGGATATTTTTTCATTGAATCACTCATCTGTTTTCCTTGTTGTACATTTTCAGAAACTTCTAAAATCGCATCTTTGTAAACTTTGTTTTGTACAATATCTGCCGTAATCTCTAGCGATCTAACAATAGGAAGTCCTGCGGTAATAAGAGTAGAAAGACTCTCTGAAAAACGAATTATATATATCTTTGAAAAAAAATCTTTAAAAACAGGAACCTTTAGTATAAATTCATCTAACGTATCTCTTCCTTGTTTTGTAGAAAAATATTTAATAGCAAAAACTGTTATAGAATAAAATCCTAAAAATACAAACCATCCGTTGTTTACCAAAAAGTCAGATATTCCTATTACGATTTGAGTGACAAAAGGAATCTCTCCTCCCGCATCAAGAAGTATCAGTGTAAGTTCAGGCATAATCACCACAAAAAGAAATATCATTATCCCTAAAAAGATAATCATGATAAAAAGGGGATAAAACATTGCTCCTACTAGTTTTTGCCTAAACTCGTATTCTCTTTCTAGGTGATCAGCAAGGTAGGTTAAAGTCTCAGAAAGCTTTCCTGATGCTTCACCAGATTTTATCATGCTGATATAGAACTCTGAGAAGATCTCTGGATAAGTTGCAAAGGCTTTTGAGAGCGGCACTCCTCCTTCTATCTTATCGGCAATCGTTAAGATCTTTTCTTTTAATCTTTTTTGTTCAATTTGCCTTGATAAGGTTTGCAGTGATTCAACAATCGGTATTTTTGATTCTACCATCACCGCAAGTTGTCTTGATATCATCACTACATCCTTTGGAGAAACCCTTTCAAAGATAGTAAAATCCTGTTTATAAAAAGGAGTTTTCTTTTCAACAAGCGAAATTACAAAAAGACCGTAGCTCTGAACAACTAAAAAAGCTGCTTCTTTCGAGGAAGCTTCAACCTCTCCCATCTGCATCTCTCCATTTTTATCTCTCGCTTTATAATAAAATTGCATTTTGAAAATTTATCCGGCCATCCTTCTTAGTTCCGAAGGATTTCTGGAATAACTTAATGCACTCTTAAGAGAAATTTCTCTCCTTTTAATAAGCTCAAAGAGTGATTTATTGAGACTTATCATCCCTTGCTCAGAAGAAGTTTCAATAACTAGATCTAATTCATGAATTTTATTTTCCCGAATAAGGTTAGAAACAGCAGCACTAGCAACCATTATTTCACAAGCAGGAATAAGCCCTCCTCTAATACCTGGAATTAATCTCTGAGAAACAACGCCTAAAAGTGCTGAGGAAAGTTGTGCCCTTATTTGGTTTTGTTGCTCAGGAGGAAACGAATCAATAATACGATGTATCGTTTGGCTCGCAGAGTTGGTGTGCAGTGTAGAAAAAACCAAGTGTCCTGTTTCAGCAGCAGTAATTGCAGTCGCTATTGTAACCGGATCCCTCATCTCTCCCACCATAATAACATCCGGATCTTGTCTAAAGACAGATTTTAGCGCTCGAGGGAAAGAAAGAGCATCTTGGTGTATCTCTCTTTGATCAATTAAAGAACGCTCTTCTTCAAAAACATACTCTATCGGATCTTCAATTGTAATAATATGCTTAAACTTTTCTTGATTTATTTTATTTACTAAAGCGGCAAGCGTGGTCGACTTACCAGAGCCAGTTGGTCCAGTAATAATTACAAATCCCTGCGCGTAATCGCCAAAATCATATAAAGAAGTCGGCATTGATAAATCTTCCAAAGATTGCACTTTTCCAGGGATAAGTCTCATTGCGCAGGAAACATCTCCTCTTTGAAAGAAAACATTTACCCTAAAGCGTGCTATGTTGCGATAGTTGTAAGAAAAATCTACTTCGTAGTTTCTTAAAAACTTCTCTTTCTGTGGATTGGTCATCATCTCCATCGCTATCTCCCGCGTGTCATGAGAAGTAAGTGGAGGCTTTTTTGTTAAAGAGATTAATTTTCCGTTAATTCTGATAATCGGCGAATGAGAAACCGAAAGATGCAAGTCGGAAGCACCTTCATCAATGGTGGTTTGTAGAAGTTCTTCTAAAAATATTCTGTAACTTTTTTCACTTGCCATATTTATAATTTTATTTATAGCTTCATTATACTACTTTTCTTCAGTAGCACGCAATACTTCTTCTATTGTTGTATAACCTTGAATAACTTTTAACATCCCGTCTTGCTTTAAAGTAATCATTCCTTGTTTTTTTGCTTCTTTTTGCAGGTCTCTTTCTGTGGGATCTTTCATTGTTATTTCTCCGATTTCGGGAGTCATCTTCAGCACTTCGTTAATTGCTATACGTCCCACCACCCCTTCCTCAGAACAAGCCTTACAACCTCTTGCTCTATATATTTTAAGTGGAGAAGGAATGGTAACGTTTTTCTTAGCAATCTCTGGAATGTTGTCTAATTCACTCATCACAAGCGCTTTTATCTCCTGGCTAGGGATTATCTCTTCTTTACATTTATCGCACAATCTTCTCACAAGCCTTTGAGACATTAACATATTTATCGCCGGAGGAATAAGAAATGGCTTAATTCCCATGTCAATCAAACGAGGAATTGCGCCTATCGCGTTATTGGTATGCAGTGTAGAAAGTACCATGTGACCGGTAAGCGAAGCGTGTATTGCTAACTCCGCCGTTTCATCATCACGTATCTCTCCTACCATAATAATGTCTGGATCTTGACGTAGTATCTGTCTTAATCCTTTCGCGAATACATATCCTATCTCTGGTCGAACTTGTGATTGATTTATCCCTTCCATAAAATACTCTACCGGATCTTCAAGAGTTACAATATTAACCCCTTCTTGATTTAAGATATTTAAAACAGAGTATAGTGTGGTCGACTTACCAGAACCAGTCGGCCCCGTAACAAGCGCCATTCCTGTCGGTCTCTTAATAGCTTTTTTCAATATCTCTAGGTTACTACCAATAATTCCTAGCTCCTCAAGGGTCTTTAATCCTTCGCTTGGGTCTAACACCCTGATTACTACTTTTTCTCCAAGTGTTGTTGGGAATGTTGAAACACGAAAATCAATATTTTGCCCACTTCTTCTAGTTGAAAACCTTCCGTCTTGTGGTAGTCTTTGTTCATCAATTTTTAATCCTGCAAGAATCTTTATTCTTGCAACAACCGCCAAATGTACTCTCATCGGTAAATACAACGAAGAGTAAAGTATTCCGTCCACACGAAACCTTATCTTCATCTTTTCTCTTGAGGGTTCGATGTGAATATCTGATGCACCTCCTTCTATCGCGTTCCTTAGAACTACTGCAACAACCTTCACAATTGGAGCTTCTTCTGCAAGCCGTCCAACATCTTGGTCCATATCGATTGCTGTTTCATCCACCTCATCAATATCTATGTCGATATCCTCTAACACCTCATCAACTTCTTTGGTGATTGTCTTGTACTCTTTAATAATATTTTCAAAAGTACTAAGAGAAATGAGGTATGTTTTGTAAGAAAATCCATCTCTTCTAGATAAAAACTTTAAAGCTTCTTTTGCCCTTAGATTTTCAGGATAGACCATTCCGATCTCTATCTCGTCCTCACTTTTTCCAATCGGAACCATCTTATAATAATTAACAGAGTCTTCGGGAATAACTTTCAGTAGTTCCTCGGATACTTCTTTTAGTTTAACATCTTCTCTAAGAGGAATCTCTAGAACTTCTCCTTTTATCTTAAAAAGTCTATCTTCGTCAATTATCTTTTCTTCTAGTAAAATCTCTTCTTTGGTTTTCTCGCCACTCTCAGCCTGATTTTCAATTTCCCGTGCTTTTTCTTCGTTAAGAATTCCTTCGCTAACTATTCTTTCTATCAGTGTCGATTTTATCTCCCTAGTAATATTTTTGACGCTTTTTATTATCTTTTTAAAGTCACTAAGCGTAATTAAGAAAAGTTGATATTCTTCACCTTCTTTAAAAACTAAATTGAGTGCTTCTTTTGCTCTTACATTTTCAGGATAAACCATTCCGATTTCTATCTTGTCTTTACTTTTCCCAATCGGAATCATTTTGTAATAACTAACAGCGTCTTTAGGGAAAAGGCGAAAAATATCTTTATCAACATTTGCTAAATCCAAGTCCTTTTTAAGAGGAACCCCAGTAACTTCACTCTTTAAATTGAAGAGTTCTTCTTCAGAAACTAATTTTTCCTGAAGAATAATTTCTTCTTTAGTTTTATCGTTTTTTTCTCCCTCTTTCTCGATAAAATCAACTTTCTCTTGATCTAGTATCCCTCTTTCTAACAACTTCTCGATTAAGATAGAGCTTGTTGTTTTATTAAGAGAATAATATTGCTTTTTGATCTTCTCAAAAAGAGTAAACGATATCAGATATATTTTATAGGAGAAGATGTTTTGTCTTGAAATAAACTTCAAGGCCTCTTTCGCTCTTGTGTTTTCAGGATAAACCATTCCGATTTCTACCTCGTCATTACTCCTCCCAATCGGAATCATTTTGTAATGATTTACAGAGTCCTCTTGAAGCAGTTTGAAGTCTTCTATCAGGAGGGTACTTGCATCAATGTCTTTTTTAAGAGGAACCCCGGTAACTTCACTCTTTAAATTGAAGAGTTCTTCTTCAGTAATAATGTTCCTTGAAAGAAGAATTTCTTCTACGGTTTTTTCCTTTTCTCCCGCTTCTTTTTCAATATGCAGAGCTTCCTGTTTATCAAAAACTTCTTCCTTAACTAACTTCCGCAACAGATCTGACAAAACTTTTTCTTCAGAAGATGTATATTTCAAAGCTATCTCTTCAAAAGAACTAATAGAGATAAGAAAAACTTTATAACTAACTCCTGCTCTTCTTAAAATAAACTTCAAGGCCTCTTTCGCTCTTGTGTTCTCAGGATAAACCATTCCGACTTCTACATCTTCTCCATTTTCTCCAATCACAACCATCTTATATTGAATTGCCGATTCCTCGGGCAGAAGACGTAAAAGAGAAACAGAGATATCCTCTGGATCAATATTTTTTTTAAGAGGGATTCCGGTAATTTCGCTCTTTAAATTAAACAGTTCTTCTTCGGTAATAATGTTCTTTAAAAGAAGAATTTCTTCTACAGGTTTTTCTGTTTTTTTCTCTTCCTCTGTTATTAAAGATGCTTTTTCTTTATCAAGAACTCCCTCCTTTATTAGTTTTTCGATCAAATCCATAAAATTATATCCTTAACCTTTCTAGTAGGGAAGGAAAGGATTATCACGCCCCATAAACTCTTCTCCAAGCGGTTCTATTTGTTTATACTCTTTGAAGTAATTAAAATGAGAGCTTTTTAGATAGTCAAAGTCAATCTTTGGAGCAACCTGAATCTTTGCAATCGGCATATCATATCCATAGTCAATCGGCGAAAAGACAAACCTCCAAAGAAAAGCAAAGATAATCAGCGATATTGCCACTACCGCCACAATCATGCTTTTTCTTTCTTTTTCTTCTTTATTTTCTAGTGACATATTAGTAAGAATAAGTTGACCCTGAAATATTTATGTTAATAACATCCTCTCCTGCTATTTGTGGAGAGAAGAACCCCCCAGAAGATAAATTCCCAGCGATACTTACATCATTTATACTTATAATCCTGATAAGTTTTTCAATGTCTTTAAAAAATCCTTTAATGTTTTCATAATTTCCGGATATCTCTAGGCTAAATAAAATTTCTTTTATTCTTCCGTGTTGTGTATTATTAGTTGCATAATCTTTAACGCTAAATCCGCCTAGTCCACTTCCGCTTTCCAAGTTATGTTCTTCAATCTTCTCTTTTAGGTAAAGGAAGAAAGATGGTGCATCGTGGTCTTCTGGAAAAGCATTTCTTATTTTAGCAAGATCTCCTTCGTTCTCAGCAATTTTTTTCTCAATTTCTTTGAGTTCGGTTACATAGACCATCATATTTTCTAACTCTTCATAAAGAATCTCCCCTTCTTTAATTTTTATTTGATATTCTGTGTAATTAGGATAGACAACGTAAAATCCTCCTACAAGGGAGCCAACAATAAAAACTATGGTTAATAAAAGCTTAGTCATCTATCTTTTGTTTAAAAATTTCGTTTTTAAATTTCATTGTAAAAGAAAAACCTACCACTGTTTCTTCCTCTGATATGGTAAGACTTGAAAGATTAACATCGGAAATGTCCTCATTATTTTTCAATGCATAAAATTGTTGTCCTACAACTAAAAGATCTTTTCCTTCTCCTAAAAGCATTCCCTCTCCTCCAGAAAGATTAAAGCTAAGATCAAATACGGCAACTTCTGGATGAATCATTTCTTCAAATGGGACAAAAAAAGGAGAAGTAATTTTCTGATTGTTAGCTATCAGTTTAAAATCCTCAATAAGATGAAAATAACTCTGTGCTTTTTTCTCCAGTTCTTCCTTCTCTGGAATTTCCGCTTTCTTTTCTTCTATTCTTTGTTTAATCTCAGCTTTAGTTTCTTCGGCTTTAACATTTAAATACATTGTAGCAAAATAAGCTGCGCCAACCAGAATAAAAAGTGCTATCGCAAAATGAAAAAGTAAATCCACTCCTTTTGGTAGTTTAGTTTCTTTCTTTTTTTCTGTTACTTGAATGGCCATCTTATTTTTCCTCTTTAATTATCCCATTTAGTGCTACTCCAAAAGCGATAGAGTGTGAATTGCTTATTCTTTCTAGCTCTTCCTTTAATATTTCTGGATAAATAACCCCCTCAAAACAACTTTTTCTTATTACTTTTTTGTCTAACGCTTCTTCTGCAAATTCCACAACACCAGGTAGCAAAGAAAATCCTCCGGCAATAATTACTTCTTCAATTACTGTTTCTTCTTTCTTTTCAAAGGCATCAATCGCTCTTGAAACTTCGGAAAAAAGAGAAGTCAGCGGAGAAGAAACAGCATTCTTTACCGTGTCTTCTGCAATGCCGTATCCCATTACTATCTCTCTTGCTGCATTGTATTCTATTTCAGCATACTTTGCAACTTGTTTAACGAGCATATTTCCCGCGATTTCTAGGCTGTGGGTTGTTTTCAAAATTCCTTTTTCGGCGATTGTAAGAAGGGTACTTTGTTCTCCAATATCGATAATTGCCGTTGGTTTTTCTATATCACGAACTAGCGCACGCACTAAAGCAAACATCTCTCCCTCAAGAGAGATAATTTCTACTTGTGCTAAACGCGCAATTTCACGATACTGATCGATAATCTCGTTTGGAACCGCGATTAGATTAACTTTTGTTTTGCTTTTATCTGCGGTTTCTTCTAAAAACCAATCTAGCGCCACCTCAGATATCGGAAGAGGAATATACTGCTTAGAATGAAATTCTATTGCTCCTCCAATCTCCTCCTTTTTCATCTTTGGTACAGTAAAGGAAGTGAAAAAACTAACAAAATCGGGGATTGAAAAATAAGCCTTTTTAGTTTTAATTCCGGCCTCTGATAAAAGATTCTTTATTGCTTCTGCAATTTCTTTGTTTGAGTAAATCAAGGATCCCTCAGCACCTTTCATGGGCCCCTGTCCTAAAAAATCGCGCATAAAAACCTCTCCATAGTTTTCTAGAGTTATTTCTTTCCCTCCTGAGATTTCTACTGCCTTTAGAGAAGAAGTTCCGATATCAATTCCTAGCGAACTGCTATCAGGTGATTTTGAAAAAAATGAAAAAATCGCCATATAATATTTATCCTTTTAATGATAAACAATTTCTATAATATTGCAATAACTTTTATAAATATTCTTTGTATTTTTTGTAATGATCCTCACTCTCAAAAAAAAGATTGTTTTCCTGATCATAGTAATACCCTTCTTTCTCCCAATCTTCCTTTTTTGTACTACCAACTTCACATCCATAAATTTTTTCTAAATCTTCACTTTTATAAACATGTCTTTCTCTAATCCATTGTGGTTCTTGTCTTTCAAATTTTTTTGCAAAATCTCTAATTTTCTCTCCAATCTCTTTTACCGTAACTCCCGTTTTCTCTAACAAGATTTCAACTTTTATTGTTTTCTCGTTTTTATTATCCAAAATTTTAAGATAATTAAACTTCTTATCTTTCTTAATTTCCTTTAATATCTCTTTATTTCTCGTAGAAAGAGTCTCTTTATTAATTTCAATATATGCTTCTGTATCTTTCTTGTTCGCTGAGCTAGAAACTGTTTCAATGTTTTTTCTATAAAGTTCTTTACACGCTTCGATGAGAGGCGCCTCAACTATTTTTTCAATATCATTTTCATTTTTTATAACAAACCCAACCGATTCTTCTATCGCTTCTATGTCAGAAATAGAATTTTCTTCTTCGTTGCTATTAAGCTTTTCGAAAAATGTCATAACTTTTTTTAATAATAACAGTTTTAGAAAATTTGTCTAAATTTAAAGACAAGATTGATTAGTCAGAAAAAAAGTGATAAGATAAATATGGAGATATAGATGAGATGGTTAATATTTTATGCGGGTTTTATTTCGAAAAAAAGAAGACCAGAAAAAGTTCATAGAAGAAGCTCTTACGGTTTTTCCTGTAAAAGATATTGCTAAAATGTGTTCTCTTTCCGAAAGAACAATTAGAGATTGGCGCCGTGGAAAATTTTTACCAAAATTAGATTCTTTACAAGAAATATCAAAAAAGACTGGTGTTCCTATCCCTTCCAACATTACAATAAAAAATGACTATTGGTATGCTATTGAAAACTCGTCTTTAGGGGGGAAGGCTTTGATAAAAAAATATGGGAGAATACCAGGAGATATTAATTACCGAAAAATGAAATGGTTTGAATGGTGGGAAAAGAAAGGAAAGTATAAAAAGCATTCGCTTATCACAAAACCGCTTCCTATTAAAAAACCGCGAAAATCCAAAAAGCTAGCGGAGTTCGTTGGCGTAATGCTTGGAGATGGCAATATATCTTCAAACCAAATTTGTATTACTCTTCACAGTACAGACGATGAAGAATATGGGCATTTTGTCAATAAATTAATAAAAGATTTGTTTGATGTTTATGTCGGTAGGTGTAATAAGAAAAATAATTTAGCTTTTTCTTTATTAGTTTCTCGCATAGAGCTGGTTCGTTTTTGCACAAAAATATTAGGATTAAAAAAAGGAAATAAAATTAAACATCAAGTTGATATTCCTAATTGGATTAAAAAAAGGAAAAGTTTTTCAATTGCTTGCGCAAGAGGACTTTTTGATACTGATGGTTGTGTTTTTACACACCGATACAAAGTAAAAAACAAAATTTATTCTTATAAAAAACTTTCCTTTACAAGTTATTCTCGCCCACTTCTTCAATCATTTTTTGAAATATTAAAATCTAATGGTCTTAACCCACGCTTTGCATTAAGAAGTGATGTCCGTCTTGATAATATAAAAGATGTTCAAAATTATTTTAAAATATTCGGTTCTCACAATCCGAAACATTTGAAAAGATATAAAATAAATGTATAATATTCTTACTTTTGGAGGGGTGCGCCGAATGGTAAGGCAGCGGATTGCTAATCCGTAGCGGGTTAAATCGCTTGCAGGTTCGAGTCCTGTCCCCTCCGCCAAAAGAATATAGTTCAGATAA
>CAYQSS010000017.1:0-11701 GCA_964420305.1 uncultured Candidatus Saccharibacteria bacterium
TGTCTAGGTTCAGATACATGTGATACACATTAGGCTTGTAAAATGATTACTTTTTTGGTTGGTAATTTGTGTTCTTTTAACTTTAATAAATATTCGCAAGGAGTAAGATAATCAAGTGCAGCATGAGGACGGATATTGTTCCAGATATGTTCTCTTTCCTCTATCATCTTTCTCATTTCATCTAAGAAAGAGCTTGTTTTTCCCTGAAGATAAAACTCTCTTTCATCTGCTTGATGTGATATTTCAACGTAAGAGTTCTGTTTAGGATTCCTGGGATAGGTGAAGTAGTGAGGAATTTCAAGCTCTTTGCAAAGCTTTTCAAAATACTTTAAGAAAGGAGCTCCGTTGTCTGTCTGAATAGCACTTATTTTAAAAGGAAAACAGTGGATACATTCTTTTAAGAAAAGCATTCCATTTCTTGAAGATTCCGAAGGATAGACTCTTAAGACTCTTGTCTTTGTTAGAACGTCAATAGCAGTAAACTGATAATGCTTCTTTCCTCCGACAAGATTGATGTGTTTTACGTCTATCTGGATAAGATCTCCTGGTTTACTGATACTCATTCCTCTAGGAAACCTAGCTTTTGGTCTTAAGGCAGCTCTTCTTCTTTTCCTTGAAACTTTTTTATCGATAAGATTCTTCCTTCTAAAAACTCTAGCTATGGTGCTTTCAGAAACAACGGTTCCTTCTCTTTTTAAAAGAACTTTCAACTTGTACTTTGACCACGTAGGATATTCTTTTCTAAGATCTACTATTCTTGACGTAACTTCCCAGGGAGTAGTAGGTCTTCTTATCCTTTTCGGCTTTCTTGATTTCTCGTTTAACCCTATTATCCCACACTGATCAAGTCTTTTAATCCACCGGTAGAGAGTCATCCTTCCGATGCCAAAGTGTCTAGAGGTTAGCGAGCAGTTGTTACCGTGTTCTTTATGCCAGTCAATCACCTTTAATTTATACTTTGCTCGCTGTGTTAAGTTTTCTGCCACGTATGCTCCACGAGCAAGAACAGACGCTTTCGGCAGTGTTGTGCCATATACTGTCATATGACATCCATTGTATCTTCCTTTCATAGTTTTTTAAAAGGCCTGCGAGTGTATCATATCATATGGACCAGTACAAGCTATTGACTTATTTTTTCTTCTATGATAAGATTGGGATAATCTCCCTTGGAAACAGGGGATTTTTTATTTAGTAAATTAATAAATAAATAAACACTGTTTATGTCTACACAAAGCAGTTCTTCTGAAGATGGCAGTCTTAACATCGCCTTCTTCTCGGTTTTAGTCGTCTCTTTATTTCTTCTCTTTATTTTTTCAGAGGGTGAGGCGCTTCCACAAGAAGGCGAAAAAGAAATGGCCGTTTTATCTTCTACGGAAGATGTATTACGAGAGAATTTTGAAGCTGACGATATAGCTCTTTATAACGAAACGTCGCTACTTGCCGAATCTACTCCAACTTTTCACAAGCCACAGGTTCTTGCATCAAAAGCACCTGAGGAAAGTGTTAAAAGAAGATGGGTTCGTCTTACCGCCTATGCTCCGCTTGATCCTGGAGCACAAGAGGGAATGTGTTTCTCTGGAAACCCGATGATTACTGCTTCGGGAACATATGTCAGAGACGGTATTGTAGCAGCTAATTTTTTGAGCTTCGGAACAGAAATTAAAATCCCATCTCTCTTTGGAGACAAGGTTTTTACTGTTGAAGACCGCATGAGTTCTAGATATACAAATACCGTTGATGTTTTGGTCTCTTCTAAAACAGAGGCTGTTAATTTCGGAATTAAAAGAGCATATATAGAAATTCTTAACTAAAAGAAAAACGAGGAACTTTTCCTCGTTTTTTGCTTTACAACTTACTATGGAATTATTTATCTTTTTTTTACAATATCGCGAACTATATCTTTCTTACATAACTCTTTTTCTTATCCAATAATGTGCCGAGAGCGGGACTCGAACCCGCACGGACTTGTGTCCAAGAGATTTTAAGTCTCTCGAGTCTACCATTCCTCCACCTCGGCGTTTTTTTGAGGCACGGGAGGGAATCGAACCCTCTCATAGCGGTTTTGCAGACCGCAGCGTTTCCATTTCGCCACCGTGCCCTATTTTTAAAGAGTCTTTTTAATTTTTTCTTCTTTATAAAGTACTAAGATATCTCCTTCTTCTGTTTTTTCTTTTGCTTCCAGAAGCATCCCAAATTCTTCGTTCTCCATTATTTTTTCCACATCTCTTTCTTCTTTCTTTATGTTAATCAATTTTCCATTTCCTATCTTTTCTTCATCCCTGTAAATTTCAACCAGTCCTCCTTTTTTAACCTCTCCCTTTAAAACCTTTCCTCCTAATATCTGTCTGTTTTTTTGTGTGCGGAAAATAGCAAGCACTTTTATTTTCCCAGTTTCAGTCTTTACAATCTCGTCCTCAAGAAGTTTTTCAGCATCTTCTTTAACCTTTTCAATAAGTTTATAAATTATATCAAAAGTGTCTATTTCTATCTTTTCTCTTATCGCCAATTTTTCCACTGCCTTATCTGTTTTAACTTTGAAGCAAAGTATCCCCGCACTCGCTGTTTTCGAACACTCAATGTCTGACTCTGTTACATTTCCAACATCCGCTCTAATAATCTTTATCTTTACTTCTTCTTGAGAAATTTTTTCTAAAGATCCTTCTATCGCTTCAAGAGAGCCCATCACATCTGCTTTTAAAATAATTTTTAGTATTTTTTTGTCTCCTTCTACTTCTTCATTCTCTTTCTTTGGTTTTTCTAGAACAAATTTTTTCGCATCATCAAGTTTTTTAAAAACAAAAAAGTCGTCTCCAGCACTTGGACAATCTTTCAATCCAGTTACTTGTACCGGCGTTGATGGTCCAGCTTCCTCCATCTCTTTTTTCAAAAACCCTTCCATTGTTTTTATCTTTCCATGCAAGCATTCCGTAGCAATAATATCCCCTTTCTTTAAATTACCTTTCTTTACTAAAAGAGTAACTACTACTCCTCTTTTTGAGTCTCTTTGTACCTCAATAACAACCCCTTCAGCCAGATCTGTTTTTTCGCTCTTTAATTCTTCCATTTCTGCTAAAAGCAGAATCATTTCCAAAAGATCCTCTATCCCTGTTTTTTCTTTTGCAGAGACATTAACCGATGGAACACTTCCACCATAAGACTCAACAAAGATACCTTCTTTTGAAAGATCTTGCTTCACTTTTTCTATATCAATATTCTTCTTATCTATTTTATTTATCGCAACGATATAGGGCATTCCTGCTTTTTTGAGGTGCTCTATCGCTTCTTTTGTTTGTTCTTTAATACTTTCGTCAGCAGCAACTACTAAAATCCCTATATCAGCGACTTTTGTCCCTCTAGAGCGCATAGCAAAGAAGGCTTCGTGTCCCGGAGTATCGATAAAGGTAATATCCTTCCCTCCGTGAGAAACCATATAAGCTCCGATATGTTGAGTTATTCCTCCTGCTTCCTTTTCTGTTATCTTTAAATCCTTTACCGCTTCAAGTAGAGAACTTTTTCCGTGGTCTACGTGACCTAAAACAACAACAACTGGAGGTTTTTCATTTTTCTCTTCTTTTTTCATTTGTTTTAATAATTTTTTCTTCTTCTTTTGATAGGGGATATTCTGATTTTCCTTCGATAATCGGTTTTCCGTATATTCTATTTCCTTCTTTTGTGTAAAGACTAGTTATCACAACTCCACTTTTATTTTCATCTAAAAGAGAAAGAGTAAAACTTTGGTTTCCGCCCTCCTCTGAAAAAGGATTAAAGCGCACCATCTTTATATTTTGTATAAAAAATTTTTGTCTTTCTTTAATTTCTTCTACTTCTTTTTTTATTCTCTGATTCTCTTCCTTTATTTTCTTGAATTCTTTTAAAAGATCTTCAATGTTTTCAGGAAAATTATCTCCTTTTTTTTTCTTGAACATTTTTGTAATATCTTTAAAAGCGGAGGAGGAGGGACTCGAACCCACAAGCCGTTTAAGGCACCTGTTTTCGAAACAGGACCCTTGCCAATTAGGGATACTCCTCCTTTCGCTCGTGGACCCGACCGGACTTGAACCGGTGACCTCCTGCATGCCATGCAGGCGCTCTAGCCAACTGAGCCACGGGCCCTTTTTTTATAGAAAACTGCCTTCCATTATACCACTATTGTCCTCGACTATCAACTTCCTTTCTTTCGGGCTTATAAAGGAAAAAGAAACCGTGATTCTTTTTTTAGGAATCCTTTTTACTATGTTTTCACTCCATTCTACAATAACAATATTTTCTTCCTCTAGAATATTTTTAAAATTTAATATATCAAGGTCTTTTTCTTTTATTCTATAAGCATCAAAATGATATAGCTCTTTTTTCCCTTTATACTTTTTATAAATTAAAAAAGTAGGACTAGTAACTTCCTCACTTATTCCCATTCCTTTGGCAAACCCCTTAACAAACGTTGTTTTCCCGCTTCCTAGATTTCCCCTGAGCGAAACAAACGCTCTTTTATTAGCCTTAAGAATCTTTTTTGCTAACAGTCTTCCGATTCTTTTTGTCTCTGTCGGTGATTTACTTTTAATCTCTAATTTCATTTTAAAATTGACTAAACCTCTAATTTAAGATAAATTTAATTAAATAATAGCTTTTATGACTGAAAATTCAAAGAACATTATGGGGCAAATAACAATCCCCTTTGAGATTGTTAAAGAAGGAGAACGAGAACTCGGAAATCTTCCATCGCTAAGTGAAAAGATAAAATCTTCTTTCACAAAAGATATTTCCAGAACATTGGAAATTATAATGGCTGGAGGTCTTTTTGTAAAAGCTTCCGACATCCACATCGAGCCAGAAGAAGATGGGACAAAGATAAGAATGCGTCTTGATGGTATTTTACACGACGTATTAACGGTGAATAAAGATATTTCAAAACGCCTTACTTCTAGAATTAAACTTCTTTCGAAGGTAAAGTTGAACGTAGAAGACAGACCACAAGACGGACGCTTTACAATTATTCTCCCTTTTCGCGATGATCCTTTGGAAATTGAGATTAGAATGTCCGCTCTTCCTTCAGAATACGGGGAGACTCTTGTTTTAAGACTTCTTGACCCTCGCAAGCTTATTGTTTTAGAAGACCTTGGACTTAGAAAAGACCTCTTCCAAATATTTAAAAGAGAAATAGAAAAACCAAATGGAATGGTAATTGTTACTGGTCCTACCGGATCAGGTAAAACGACTACTCTCTATGCTTTTTTGAAAACGATAAATAAACCAGGGGTAAAAATTATCACTATTGAAGATCCTGTAGAATATCATTTAGAGGGAATATCGCAAACCGAAGTTAACCCTGAAAGAGGATACGATTTTGCGAATGGCTTACGTGCAATTGTTCGCCAAGATCCCGATGTTATTCTTGTTGGTGAAATTCGTGACCTTGAAACTGCGCAAATCGGTATGCAAGCGGCGCTAACTGGGCACCTAGTTTTCTCTACCCTCCACACAAACGATGCTCCGGGAGCAATAGCCCGCCTTCTTGCAATAGGAGAAAAAATGGCTAGTGTCGGTCCTGCGATAAACATGGTTATTGCTCAAAGACTAATAAGAAAAACTTGTCAGAAGTGCACCCGCTTTGAAGCTCCTAGTCCAGCGGTACTAGAAAGTATGAAAAAGGAGTTAGAAGGATTAAAAGAAGATGTTTTTACTTTTCCTTCATCTGTTGAAATTCCCGTTGCCGTAGGTTGTAAGGAGTGTAGTTTTACAGGATACAGCGGTCGTGTAGGTATTTTTGAAGCTTTTCTATTAGATGAAGAAATGGAAGAACACCTCTATAATTCTCCTTCTATCGCAGAAACCAGAAAAAAGGCTATTGAAAAAGGGATGGTGACTATAAGACAAGATGGACTCATTAAAGTTTTAGAAAAGAAAACAACCCTCGATGAAATAGACCGCGTTACTTAAAAATGAAAAAAAAGATTTCACCAATTTTTACAGAAGAAGACAAAACGTTAGATCTTGCTTTAAGGCCACAATCTTTTAAAGAGTATGTTGGTCAGAAAAACATTAAAGAGAATGTTCGCATTATTATTGAGGCGGCGAAAAAAAGAAAAGATCCTTCAATTGAACATCTTCTTTTTTATGGAGCATCGGGTCTCGGCAAAACAACTATCTCTTATCTAGTAGCAAAAGAAATGGGAGTTGGTATACGCACAATTGCCGGTCCTTCAATTCAAAAAAGCGGAGACTTGGCGGCGATTCTAACTAATTTAAAAGAAGGAGACGTTCTCTTTATTGACGAGCTTCATCGTATCAACAGAACATGTGAAGAGATAATTTATCCAGCGATGGAAGAGTTTAAGCTAAATCTTATCATCGGGAAAGGACCAATGGCCCGAACAATGAACTTAAAATTACCAAGATTCACTTTAGTGGGAGCAACGACACGTCTTGCTCTTTTATCTTCCCCGTTAAGAAATCGCTTTGGAGCAACTTTCCGTCTAGATTCTTACATAACAAAAGAGATAGAAGAGATTATTAAAAGATCTGCTTCTCTTCTTCAGTTGAAGTTGGAAAAAGATGCCATTTTTACTATTGCTTCTCGCTCACGTTTTAATCCAAGAGTAGCAAACAGACTTTTAAAAAGAGTGCGCGATTTTTCACAAGTAAATGGAATACATCTGGTAACTAAAAAAGAAGCTGAAGAAGCTCTTTCTTTTTTAGATATTGACGAAGAGGGTCTTGAGTCAGGAGATAGAAAATTGTTAGAAGTTTTAATGAAAAAATTTGATGGTGGCCCAGCAGGACTCCAATCTTTGGCGATCGCTTCCTCAGAAGAAGAAGAAACCATTCTCGAAATCTACGAACCCTATCTTCTGCAAGCCGGCTTTATTAAAAGAACTCCTCGTGGTAGAATTATCACCGAAAAAGCGAAAAAATACTTAGGAAAAAAATAGATGTTTTTTATCACAATACTTCTCCTTTTTTCCCCTTTTTTTGCCGAGGCTTTATTTATAACTGAAGTTCAGATTACAGGGGAAACTCCTAATCAGTGTTATGTAAAAATCTATAACCCAAAAGAAGAAAAGATTGATATTTCTGGGTACAGTTTGCGAAAAAAAACTTCCACTGGAAACGATACATCCCTTCGTCTTTTCCCTAAAGGAAGTATCATAGAAGGAAAAGACTATTTTATTTGGGCTAGCTCTAAGGAAAAATCCTTCCCAGAGGAGGTAGGGGCTAACGTTTTTTCAGTTCAAACTCTTTCTATAAACAACAGCATCGCCTTGTTTGACCATTCACGTAATTTGGTCGATGCCCTTTGTTGGGGTGAAGGAGAAAAGCAATATCTTTTAAAATCAACGCTCGACAATCCAAATCAAAATCAACTTATTAAGAGGAAAAAAGAAAATAACTTGTACATTAATTTAGAAAATAATTCCTTAGATTTTTATCTTGATCCTCCTCCTTTATCTCCTCTTTTAGTAGAAGATTTTCAAATAGAAAGAGAAGAAAACAAAAGACTTAATCCTTTTTTAATTTCTTTTTTTTCTTCTATAATATTAGCTAGTATTATTTTATTATTAAGAAAAAATGTCCGGACACAGCCATTTTAGGAACATAAAAAGAAAAAAAGAAGCCACCGATCAGAAAAGAGCATTAGCTTTTTCTAAAATATCGCATCTTATTATCTCCGCAGTAAGAGACAAGGGGAAAGACCCTCAATCTAATTCCTCTCTTCGTCTTGCAATTGAAAAAGCCAAGGAGGTAGATATGCCAAAAGAAAATATTGAAAGAGCAATTAAAAGAGGGTCAGGAGAAGGAGAAGGAGGAAGTCTAGAAATATTTACTTTTGAAGCTTATGGGCCTCATGATGTTGCTCTTATTATAGAAGGCTCAACAGATAATAAAAATCGTATTCTTGGAGAGATTAAAGAAGTCCTAAAAACTAATAATGGAAAATTAGCAGCTCCTGGCTCTGTAAAATGGCTTTTTGACAAAAAAGGAATTATTGAAATAGAATTCATAGACGACGAAGCCACTCTTATGGCAATCGAAAAAGGAGCAGAAGATATAGAGAAAAAAGAAGATTCTTTTTTAATTTATACCTCTTTAGATAATATTGAAGATCTGAAGTCTTTTTTTTCTAAACAAAACATCACTATTTTTTCTTCTGTTTCTGGATGGAAACCAAAATCAAAGTTAGAAGGAGATATAGAAAAATATCAAAAAATTATTGAAGATATTCAAAGTCTTGAAGATGTTGAAAATCTTTATACTAATTTATGATTGTTATTGGGATAGACCCGGGGACAGCAACAACAGGTTTTGGCATCGTCAAAAAAGATGGGGATTCTTTTCTTTGTTTGGATTACGGAGTTATTACAACCTGTAAAAAAGAAACTCCTGCATCACGCCTTTGCTCTTTAAATAAAGAGCTCTCTCTTATTATAAAAAAATATTCTCCTGATTTTTTAGCGATTGAAAATGTTTACTTTTTTAAAAATCTAAAAACCGTTCTTCCTGTAAGCCAGGCGAAGGGAGTTATAATGTTTACTGCAGAAAAAGCTAAAATACCTATTTATGAATTTACTCCTCTTGAAGTCAAGATGACAATTACTGGATATGGGAGAGCTGATAAAAAACAAGTACAAGAAATGGTCAAATTAAGTCTTAATTTAGATAAGATTCCGCGACCAGATGATGCTGCCGACGCACTAGGGATAGCAATTTGTGGAATTCTTAAAAAAAATTCCTTTCTAGATTGAAAAATTAACTTTTTTAAGATAAACTTTGTTGATGAAAAAGAAAAAAGTAAAATCTATTTTTCTCAGTTTATTCTATCTTTTTGTTATCTTTTTGTTATCAACCGCTTTATTGTTAATATCTGTTTTTATTTATTTTGCTCGTGATCTACCACGCCCAGAGAGATACACTGATCGTCCGATAGCAGAGCCAACAAAAATATACGACCGAACAGGAGAGAATGTTCTCTATGTTGTTTATGGAGAAGAAAAAAGAGAAATTATTTCTCTTGAGGATGTTCCCCTTCACTTTATCAATATTCTTCTTACCGCTGAAGATAAAAATTTTTACGATCACGCTGGTATTGATTTCCAAGGAATAATAAGGTCTTTTTGGATTAATATTCAAGCAGGAAAAACTGTAGCTGGCGGATCAACAATATCACAACAGTTCGTTCGCTCTGCGCTCCTTACTCCAGAAAGAAAAATTATAAGGAAAGTAAGAGAAATTGTTCTTACTTTAGAGCTTGAAAGAAGATATTCAAAAAATGAAATTCTGGAATTTTATTTAAATCAAATTCCTTTTGGTTCTAATGCTTATGGTGTTGAATCTGCGGCACAAACTTTTTTTAATAAGTCTGCAAAGGACCTTACTATCGCCGAGTCGGCAACCATTATTTCTTTAATCCCTGCTCCTAGCTACTTATCCCCCTACGGGAAAAATATTGAAGAATTACTACGAAGAAAAAACCGTCTCTTGGATAGATTTTTTTCTGCTGGATTAATCTCTGAGGAAGATTTAGAAAAAGCAAAAGAAGAAGAGATAGTTTTTTACCAAGCACGTACCTTTCTACAGGCTCCTCACTTTGTTATGCACGTAAAAGATCTTTTAGAAAAAAAATATGGAGAAGAGTTTTTAGAGGAAGAGGGATTAAGTGTCTATACTACTATAGATTTTGAAATGCAAAAAAGAGCCGAGCAACTAGTTAAAGAAAGAGCACAAATGAATTATCGTTTTGGTGCATATAACGCCGCCATGACGGTTATAGATCCCAACACTGGAGAGGTTTTAACGTTAGTCGGCTCCGCAGATTATTTTCAAGATCCTCTTCCTGAAGATTGTATTCCGGGAAAAAGCTGTAAGTTTGATCCTTTTACAAATGTAACTTTAAGAGATAGACAACCAGGATCTGCTTTTAAACCTTTTATTTATGCAATCGCTTTTGAAAAAGGATATAATGGCGAAACTATTGTTATTGATGAACCAACTAATTTTGGGACTATATCAAATCCTTATATCCCTCGTAATTATGATGGTTATTTCCGCGGAGAAGTAACTTTAAGACAAGCACTAGCACAGTCTTTAAATATACCCTCAGTAAAGGTTTTAAAGAATTTTGCTGGGTTAAGGCACACATTAGAAGAAATAAAAAAATTCGGTATTAATTTATCTCAACCCCCGGAGTTTTATGGTCTTTCTCTGGTTTTAGGAGGGGGAGATGTAAAACTTCTTGAGGTTACATCAGCATATGGAGTTTTTGCAACCGAGGGTTATAAAAATAATCCTATTTTTGTTCTAAAAATAGTAGATAAAGATGGTAATATTATTGAAGAAAATAAAAAAACACCTCGCCGTGTTTTAAGCTCAAAAGTTGCTAAAGAAATTACCTCTATATTATCTGATAACGAAGCCCGTGCTTCCGTTTTTGGATGGAACTCTCCTCTTTATTTCCCAGACTATGAAGTAGCAGTAAAAACCGGAAGTACTTCTGGCTTTAGAGATGCTTGGTGTGTAGGATACACAAAAAATATTGTTGTTGGGGTATGGATTGGGAACAACGATAATAGCTCGATGATAAATGCTCCGGGTGTTAGCGTTGCCGCTCCTTTATGGAGAGATTTTATGGCAACAGTTTTAGATTATTAACTCTTACTTTTTAATCGGCATTACAACATAAAGAAAATCATTTTTCCCCACTGGTTTTAAAACACCGGGACTATTCTCATCGTTCACTTCAAAAATAATTTCAGAACTCCTTATATTATTAATTCCATCTAAAATAAAGCGATAATTAAAAGAAATATCAGTTTCCTCCCCTTCAGACCTTCCTTTAATTTTTGTTTCATAATTTCCTAGATCTGTATTACTACTTTCTATTACTATTTCTCCATTTTTAGGTGAAATTTTTAGATTTACTTCATTTACTTTACTCGTAAAAACACTCGCTGCTTTAATTTTATTTAAGAATTCATCTTTATTTAAAATTATCTGTGTTTTACACTCTTTCGGAATAATTGCTTCATAATTAGGATAATTTCCTTCGATAACTTTTGAGGTTAGTTCGATATAAGGATGATCAAAATCTTCCATTTTTACTCTAAAAAGAATCTGATTTTCGCTAAAAATTATTTCAATATCTTTATTTAAATCTTTAAAAATATTTACTACTTCCCTTGCTGTTCTTTGAGGGATAATAAAAGAAAATTCACTATCTCCTTTTTCTAAAAATATTTTAGCTTCTGCTAGTCGATAACTATCTGTTGCTACTAATATCATTTCCTTTTTTTTGAATACAAAAAGAATTCCCGATATCTCTGGTTTTACTTTCGATAAAGAAGGAATATCAATAATCTGAAGAAGTTTTTCACATAAAATATCACTACTAATTAAAACTTTTTTCTTTTCTTTAATCTCTGGAATAATTGGAAAATCTTCAGCACTAATTCCATTAATTTGTGTTTTATATTCCTCACAAGTAATTAGAAGATTATTATTTTTCTCTATGATTTCTATTTTTTTATCTGGTAAAAGATTAATAAAAGAAGAAAAAGAATTATAGGGGACTGTGGTCTGTCCTTCTTTATTTTTCTTTACTAATGTCCACCATTTAATTCCTATTTCTAAATCAGTAGAAGAAAGATTTAAAAAATTATCTTTTACTTGAAGTAATATATTTTTTAAGACAGGTAAAGAAGATGATTTTGAT
>CAYQSS010000018.1:0-11241 GCA_964420305.1 uncultured Candidatus Saccharibacteria bacterium
GTGCAAAGCTACTTTAGTAGTAAAGAAGAAAGAGCAGCAAAAATCGCAGAGAATATAGAAAAGATTGAAGTCATAGAGACAGATACAGTCATTGAAGCGCTTATTAAAGAGGCAGAACTTATTAAGAAATATCGCCCAAAACTTAACATAAAAGAGAATGACGATCGAAGCTTTCTTTATGTTGTAATTACCAAAGATGAATATCCAAGGGTTTTGCTTGTAAGAGAAAGAGAGCTAAAGAAGGAAAATGTAAAAAAAGCATATGGTCCATTTGTCTTTGCATCTGAGATAAGAGAAGCTTTGAAGATTATAAGGAAGATATTTCCTTACTCTACTCATAAAAAGAGCGAAATTGGGAAAGGAAAGTTTTGCTTTTATTATCAAATAAATCTTTGTCCTGGGAATTGTGGTAAAAAAATAGACAAAAAAGAATATCTTAAAAATATCAAAAAGATAGAGTATTTTTTCGAAGGGAAAAGAAAAAGAATTATTTCAATTCTTGAAAAAGAAATGGAAAAAGAAAGCGAGCTCTTAAATTTTGAAAAAGCAAAAGAAATAAAAAGAAAGATTGATGCTCTAAGGTTTATTCAAGACACTGCCCTTATCAAAAAGAAAGAGAAGGGAACAGATTTTAGAATAGAAGGATATGACATTTCTCATACCTCTGGAAGTTTATCTGTTGGAGCAATGGTTGTGTTTGAGAAAGGATTACCAAAAAAAGAAGATTACCGACTTTTTAAAATTAAAACTATTATAGAGCAAGATGATACAGGAATGATAAAAGAAGTTTTAAAAAGAAGATTTAAAAACAACTGGTCCTTGCCAGATCTTATACTTATTGACGGAGGAAAGGGGCAGGTTTCGGCAGTAAAAGAAATTTTAAGTGAAGAAGGATTAGTTATTTCTACCATTGGTATTGCAAAAGGGAAAGACAGGAAAAAGGAGGAAGTTTTTGGAAAAATTCCCAAAGAAACAAGCAAAGAAACTCTTCTAAGAGTTCAGGGAGAAGCACATCGCTTTGCAATTAACTATCATCGAAAATTGAGAGGAAAAGATTTTTTAAAAAAGTAATATAATCTGAAAAATGGAAATAAAAAATATTGTTGTAGGTCCACTAAGAACAAATTGTTATCTTTTATATAATAAAAAGGGGATTATTGTCGTTGATCCGGGAGGTGACGGTGAAAGGATTATAAGAGAAATAGAAAAAATTAATCTTCCGGTAAAATATATCGTAAACACGCATTCACACTTTGATCACACAATGGCGAATAAGACTATTGAGGAGTATGGCAGGAAAGGTGCTTTAAAAAACCTAAAAGAGGGAGATTCAATAGAGATTGGTGAAGATTCCTTGAAAGTTCTTTCTACCCCAGGACACACAGAAGATTCTATATGTCTTCTTGGGAAAGATTTTCTGATAGGAGGAGATGTTTTATTTAAAGAAGGCCATGGGAGAACGGATCTTCCTAGTGGGTCAGAGGAAAAGATGATAGAAACACTTGAGAGATTAAAGAAGGAGATTTCTTCTTATTACCGTGTATATCCTGGTCATGGAAAATCATTTTTAATGAAGGAGTGGGATTATTGAAAATATAAGGGGATTGTGGTACAATGCGGAGGTAAACAAAAAGGGTACGTAGTCCCGTAGGGGGCGGGATCGGTCTGTAAAACCGTTGTCTTTATGGCCTCGTCGGTTCGACTCCGACCGTGCCCACTGCATGTTGCAGAAAAATGAGTTAAAAGAATTATATAACAAGGGATTTTCAATAAGAGAAATTGCTGAGAAGAAAAATTTACCGCATTCAACGGTTAGATACTGGTTTAAAAAGCACGGTATTAAAAAACGCCCAAAGAAAGAAGCTTGTTATTACGGCTACTGGAAGAAAAACAAAGGAGAAAGTGCTGTTTTATCGTATAGGGTAAACAAAATACTTATTACTGAGAGAATAAAGAAGCTTTATTATGAGAAAAGGATGAGTGTTCCAGAAATAGCAAATAGGCTTAGGGTTTCGACAAGGAGTATATATAAGCAGATGGATAGAAGTGGGTTAAGAAGAAGAACTAATGCTGAAACAAAAAAACTTGTTTTTAAGAAAAAAACTCCTTCTTTCAAAATTAAGAAAAAACTATCTTTGAAAGAACGAGAGCTAATGATTGCAGGAATCATGCTTTACTGGGCAGAAGGAAGTAAGATTAAAAAACAGGAAGGAGTAGTTTGTGGAAAGACTGTAGATTTTACGAACAGTGATCCTACGATGATTCGCCTATTTCTAAGCTTTCTGAGAAAAATATGTCGAGTTGATGAGAGAAGGCTAAGAATTTATCTCTATTGTTACGCAAATCAGGATGTAGTGCATTTAAAAAATTATTGGAGTAAATTAACAAAAATCCCCTTAAGTCAGTTCACCAAGCCCTATGTTCGTAAAGAATTTTCTCTCCAAAAAATTGGGAAGATGAAATACGGGTTAGTACATATTAGATATTCTGACAAAAAACTTCTTTTACAGATTTATAAGTGGATTGAAGAATATTTGGAAAAGAATAAGATTTAGGGACTGCCGAGATAGCTCAGCTGGCAGAGCGTATCCATGGTAAGGATAAGGTCCCGGGTTCAAATCCCGGTCTCGGCTCAAGAAGTAAATAAAATTAATTAATAAAAACATGGCAACAAAAACAAAGAGACCTTTTTTAAAGATGGAGTGTGATGTTTGTAAAAAAGCCAACTACCATATTCAGATTAAAAAAGGGAAGACAATTGAAGAAAAGCTTGAGCTTAAAAAACATTGCAGATGGTGTAAAAAACATACTCTGCATAAGATGAAGCTTAAATAAGTTTTTTAAAAATCCTGTTAATATCAGGATATGGGGGCGTGGTGAAATTGGCTATCATGAGGGTCTCCAAAACCCTTGTTTCAGGTTCGAGTCCTGGCGCCCCTGCGGATTTCCCGAGATGTTTCTTGGGTTTACTTGTTTCTGAAGTTATTGTATAATACGAATACTGGAGGGGAAGAGTAGTTGCTCTCTAAAATATTTTATAGGAGGGGATAAGAATGGAGAAAACTATAATGGATTTGTTAGGAAAGGTATTGGAGAATGATGTTTTATTATCTATTCTCGGTGTAGTTGTTGGAATTTTGGTTTTCGCTTTTTGTTTTTTCATTAACATAACAATATTCTATTTTTTGTGGAATTGGTTAGTTCCAGATTTGTTTGGTTTATCAAAACTAACCTACTTACAGGCCAGTGGGCTATTCCTATTGGCGAGAGGAATTTTTTCGAAAGGTTATGAAAAGTAAATAATCTTTGACTCCAGATTTATATTTAATCTGGAGTCTTTATTTTTAAAGACATTGGCTATAGAAGATAAAATTATTAACAAAACAATAGTGTGTGATGCTGTGGGGTAACTATATCTCCACTAATCCTCTCAAATCCGGAATATAAGTGCTCTCATTCTCCATAATCTTGGTTCTAACGTCGTCCACGAGTCCCTGCAAATTTCCCGAGATATTTCGCGGATTTTTGTTTTATGATAAAATAAAAAAATGAAAATGCGTAAAATAATTTCTACTATATTTGCTATTATTTTTGTTTTTGCAACACTTCTCTGGCTTATTCAGTTTATCGGTTTTTCTGCTGGTGGATTTAATCAAAATTATATTACTAATAACAACTATCATTATTTATTAGTGCCTCTTCTTATTTCATTTTTTTCGGCACTAGGATACAAAAAAATTACACACAAAAAGATTTTTTTTAAAATAGTAATTGTAATATCTATCGCAATGGTCGGATGCCTGATTTTAGGAGGTATTTTTCATAACGTTGGTTATTGTCCGGAGTATTTTGATTTTATACCCAAGGTTATTTTAATAGATTCTGAAATACCAAAAAACCCTGTATCTGTTATAGAAATTCTACAAATGATTTTTTGTCCTTTTTCTGCACAAGTTTTTTGAGTTAATTTAATTTATTCAAAAATATAGTTTTAAAGGAGCAGTTTTCTAATTTTTTTCTATCAACAGCTTTTGCACGCTAAAACCATCTAATCTTTCTTTTATATCTTTCTAATCAACAGTTCTGAACCCGTTCAACAGAGGGAGCTCATCAAACTATCTTTTCATTAAGAGGCTTTTTGATAAAGCAATAAAATATATAGTGGTCAGGAATATGGGGTAGTTACATATCCACATATTTTCTCAAGTCAGGAATACAAATATACTCATTTCTTTGCTCAAATATGGTTCTAACGTTGTCCGTGAGTCCCTTCAAATCTCCCCAATCTTTTCTCGGGGATTTTTTTGTGGTATAAAAGTACCAGATGATTTTTAATTCTGATCACAAAAAGAGATGCTTCCTATAATTAAAACTGATTTTCAAAGAATAAGTGCGTATAAAAATATTGTTCCTGATGAAACAATAGAAGAGATTTTTTCTTTAGCTGAAACACTAAAAGGTGTGAATGTTTTCCATGTTAATTCTACTGCTCAAGGTGGAGGAGTGGCTGAAATATTAAAAAACTTGGTTCCACTTATGAAAGGAGTGGGGATTAAAGCTAGTTGGTATACTATTCCAGCCCACGATTCTTTCTTTAATATTACAAAAAAAATACACAATGCTTCCCAGGGAGGAAATGATGAACTCTCTCAAAAAGAAAAGGAAGATTATCTTTCTTATACTAAGCACATTGCAAACCTTATGGAGGATATGACCCCAGATATATGGATAATTCACGATTTTCAGCCTGCAGGCGCTATTCTTAATTTGCCAAATCTTCATCCTTCGGCATTACGAATACATATCGATTTAACTTCTCCTAATAAGAAAGTATGGAATTTTATTTCACCGATAATTACTGAATACGACAAGATAGTCGTAAGTTCTCATGAGTTTATAAAAGAAGAGATCAAAGAAAAAGCCGTGGAATTTTGTCCAGCTATTGATCCTTTAAACTTAAAAAATCGCAAACTTTCTTTGCAGTTTGCCAAAAAAACTCTAGAGAATTTTGGAATTGATTGTTCTAAACCGCTTGTTTCCCAAATATCGCGTTTCGATATTTGGAAAGATCCGATAGGTGCTATTGAGGCGTACCGATTAGCAAAAAGAAAAATTCCTGATCTACAGTTAGCTCTTGTCGGTTTTATTTTGGCTCGAGATGATCCCGAAGCCGAAAGGGTTTATAAGAAAGTAATTGAAGAAACGAAGAATGATCCTGATATTTTTGTTTTTGCCGATCCCAAAATACTTGAAGGGTTAGAGGTGGATACTTTTACTTCTGTCATGCAATTAATGTCTAATATTGTTTTACAAAAGTCAATTCGAGAGGGATTTGGGTTAACCGTAACCGAAGCAATGTGGAAAGGAAAAACTGTGATTGCAGGAAATGTAGGAGGGATAAAAAAACAAATTAAGAGCGGTGAAAACGGATTTCTGGTTTCTTCTTCTGAAGAGGCATCATCAAAAATTATCAAATTAATTGAAGATCCAGATCTTTGTGAAAAAATTGGCAAAGCGGCAAAAGAAACTGTTCGAGAGAACTTTCTTGTACCGAGATTACTAAAAGATTACCTTCGACTTATCAAAGAAATACTGGAAGCAAAATAATTACTCTAAGATTTCTCTAATTAAAAAAAGGTAGCTGTGTTTTGAGACAAAAATACAAAAGTTGATCTTTCCTCGAGAAAGTATTCTGATTTTTCTAGTAGATCTTCTATTCTCTGAATATTTTTTTAAGATATCGGTAAAGAAAAGTTTGACAAAAATTATTTCGGGTGTATATTCAAAATTAGAAGATTATTACTAACTAAAAAAATATGAAAATAGGAATAGCCATTAAAGAAAAAAGCCTAGAAAGCAACATTAGTGATGTTTTTGGCAGAAGTCCCTACTTTGCCTTTGTTGATGTTGAAAATGGGGAAATTACGGAAACAAAAATAGAAGAAAACAAAAGCGCTGATCAGGTTGGTGGAGCAGGAATTTCCGCGGCAGAAGCTGTTGTCCAAGAGGGAATTACCCTTTTAATTGCTAATAATGTTGGCCCTCGGGCTACTGACGTTTTAAAACAATTTAATGTTGTAATTCATTTTGAAGAAGGAAAAGCAAAAGAAGTTTTAGAAAGAGTTCTTAAAGAACATTCCAAAGTATGAAGATTGTAATCCCAACCAACGATAAAAAAGGATTAGAGGCTATTAGTGCAGATCATTTTGGTCGTTGCTTAACATATACTTTTCTTGATGAAGAGGGAAAGCTTTTAGAAGTTATAGGAAATACGAGTGAACATATGGGGGGGATGGGGCTTCCTCCAGAGTTAATGAAAAAAAACGGAGCAGACATTCTTTTGTGTAAGGGGCTTGGACTAAGAGCCCTGGAATTGTGTCAACAGCTTGGGATAGATGTTTATGTCAGCGATAAAGAATCTGTAGAAGATATTTTTAAAGACTGGAAGAATGGTTCTGCTAAAAAAGCGAGTACGGATGATGCTTGTGATCACCACTAAAAACTATGAAAATTGCAATTACAGGAGGAAAAGGCGGTACAGGAAAATCAATGGTGGCTACCTCTTTAGCGGTTGAGCTTGGCAAAGAAAATAAAACGGCGCTGCTAGATGTTGATGTAGAGTGTCCAAACGATCATCTTTTGCTATCTATCAAAAAGAAGCAGTATTCTAAAATATTTCAACCTATTCCAAAGTGGAATTTTAATAAATGCACAAAATGTGGAAAGTGTGCTTCTGTTTGTAAGCAAAATGCAATAGTTTTTGCTAAAAACAAATATCCTGCATTTGTTAAAGATGTCTGTATTGGATGTAAAGCGTGTATTGTTGCGTGTCCAAGTAATGCAATAACAGAAACTAAAAAAGAAATAGGTAAAATTTATACGGGCAATAATTATGGGGTAGATTTAATTTCCGGAGAGCTTAAGTTAGGAGAACTGGCCTCTGGGGAAGTGGTGGCTGAAGTTAGAAAAACCTCAGAAAAAATTACTAAAAAATTAAAATCGAAATTCGTTTTAATAGACTCAGCAGCGGGTATTGGTTGTCCAGTTATCGCTTCTTTAGTCGGTACGGATTATATTATTGCAGTAACTGAACCAACCCCATCAGCACTAGGAGATCTAAAGAGAGTCTTATATCTTGCTAACCATTTTAATATTAAGCACGGAATCGTTATAAATAAATTTGATCTTGCGGTAAACTTCTGTAAAAAAATAGAGAAGTTTGCAGAGAAAAATAATATCAAAATTATTGGCAGAATTCCGTACAGAAAAGATTTTGTTGATTCGACATTAAAAATGAAACCAGTGGTTTTAATAAATCCAAGCTACAGAGTATTATTTCAGAGAATACTTAAAGAAGTTCTTTAAAATATTTTTTGAGCAAAGTTTTAAAGCTAACTCAAAGAAAGGAGTAAAAATGGGTGCTTTCTGTAATGGTTGTCAAAAAACAACCAAAGGGAAAATAGAAGTTTTGGAAAAAGGATGGCGAGTCTTTGTTTGCCCGTTGTGTGCCACACTCAATGTAAGAAAATACGACGAGAAGGGTGGGAAGCAGTTGATGGAAAGATATATTACTCCAATACCAAGGGAGTAGAAAGTACTCCCTCTTTTTTTGTTGTTTGTGAGTTTCTATGAGATGGCTTTTGTAATCTTGCTTTTTTCTGAAATTATTGTATTATCAGATAAAAAGAGGGCTACTTGTACCTTAAAAATTTGAGAAAAGGGGTGAAAAGAATGGAAAAGGATCTGGTAACCTTATACTTTAATCAAGTAAGGAGCAACATACCAAAGAAGAACCCGCTGGTCGAAAAGAATTTGCGCCTAGTGATTTCTATTGCAAAAAAATTTTATTATCCATCAGCTGGCATCGATTACATGGATATTATTCAGGAAGGAAATATAGGTCTTATTAGAGCAGCTGAAAAATTCGACGAATCTAAAGGATGCGAATTTTCGACTTATGCAACTTATTGGATAAAAGAGGCTATTATCAGATTTGTCAATAAACAAAAACCGATTATCTTTCCGCAAGAGGTGAGAGATAAGATAAATAGCCTCAAAAATGTTAAAGAAAAACTTGCTTTCAACCTGCAAAGAGATCCGACAGTTGATGAAATAGCGAAAGAAATGAAATGTACAAAGGAAAGTATAGAGGAAGTACAAAAAATGATACTTACCTTTATATCGCTTAATCAGATTATTAGTGATGAAGAGGAAACAGAATATCATGAATTCATTAAGGAAGAAACCCAGCAATCACCTGAGGATTACGCTTGCAAAGTAGAGCTGAAAGAAGCAGCAAAAAAAATACTTAACGAAAAGCTTGACCCTCGCGAGAGAGAAGTAATACAGCGGAAATATGGGATAAATGGGGAGCCAAGAAAAAGTAACAGAGAAATTGCAAAAATTATGCAGACAACAACGCCAAAAGTAAATACGCTAGAAAGGAAAGCGTACATGAAGCTAAGAAGAACTGATCTTTATAAATATTATGCCGTAGAATAATACATTCTACGGTTTTTTTATTCAAATTTACTTATTCTTACTTTGTGGTATATTATCAGTGTTTTAAAACAGTAGTTTAAAAGATGGATTATTTTATTTTAGGAATTATACAAGGAATTTTTGAATGGCTTCCTATTTCAAGTCAAGGAATAACGGCAGTTGCGACAAGTATTCTAATTAAAGAGGTTAATCCAATTGACGTTGCTCTTTTTTTACACATTGGGACTTTTTTTGCCGTATTGATTTATTTTAGAAAAGAATGGGGTAGGGTTTTTACCTTGAAAGATACTGCTTTTTTTAGATTCTTATTTATCGCTACACTACTTTCAGGAATAGTTGGTTTCTTATTATATTCTTTAATTGACAATATTGTTGTCGGAAGTTCGCTACTTCTTATTACTGGTATCGGACTCTTATTTACAGCCTTTTTTCATAAATTTAAAAAACAAAAGATAGTAAAAGGAGATAAATTAGCGGTTGTATCTGGACTGTTACAAGGATTATCTGTTATACCCGGTCTTTCTCGCTCAGGATCTACTATCTTTGGTCTTAGTCTAGGGATAAAAGATACGAAAGAGATATTGAAAGTTTCATATATGATGTCTGCTCCCGTTACCATCGGAATGGCTCTTTTTATGTTTATAAAAGAACCTGTCCTAGTTCAAGAGAGTTGGCCAGCTCTTATCTCGAGTTTCTTTGTCGGTATATTATCTCTTGATATATTACTGAAGTTTGTAGAGAAAGTTGATTTTTTTAAATTTGCGATTATATTTGCGACTCTTTGTTTTATTGGAGCTGGAGTAGGGGCTTTATAAAGTTTAAAAAACATATAAAAAATCCCCACCTTTTTTGAAGGTGGGGAAGTGTTTTTTATTTTTTCCCAGCTTTCTTTGGAGCTGCTTTCTTTTTTGGAGCAGCTTTTTTCTTTGTGGCCATTTCTTTAATTTCTACTTTAGATTTTTCGTAAATTTTGGCAGCATAATAGTCGACCAAAATATCTGTTTTGCACTAATTGAATTATCATAATTTTAAAATTATTGTCAATAAGAATTTGCAACTACTTTCTCATCTCTTGTAACGTTGATTTGATATGCTTTTTGGCGACAGTTGTTCTTGCATACTCTAACCACTTTTGACTCGGCTTACTATTTTTATTAGTTATTATTTCAACAATATCACCATTTTTTAATTCTTTATCAAGGGAGGTTAGTTTACCATTAACTTTTACTCCGTTTGTATGATTACCAACTTCTGAATGTATCGCATAGGCAAAATCTATTGGGCTTGATCCGATAGGAAGATCAATGACATCTCCTTTAGGGGTGAAAACAAATATTCTTTGTTGGAAAAAATCGTCTTTGATTTCTTCTTCAAAACTGACTTTATTTTCTTTCTTAGATTGATAATCAACAAGTTCCTTGATCCAAGAAGGAATATCATCGTAACTTATCTCTTGATTAGATTTATTTTCATCAAATTTCTCCCTAAATGGCAGAAGACGTTTTACCCAAAGAAGGTTCGAACCAATTTTATTTTTCTTATCTTCTTTGTAGGAAATATGTGAAGCAACTCCGTATTCTGCTTCAAGATGCATTTTCTTAGTTTTAATTTGAATTTCAACTACATTTCCGTATCCAGTAAATATTGTAGTGTGTAGTGCTTGATAACCATTTGGCTTTGGGAAGGCAATGTAATCCTTTATTCTTCCAGGAAGTGGTCTCCATATTCCGTGGATTAATCCCAGTACACGGTAGCAAGTATCAACATCAGATAAAATTATTCTTAAGGCAGTTATATCGTAAATCTTTTCAATGTTCCAATCTTTTCTTTGTAGTTTGTTGTAAAGACTGTAAAGAGTTTTTATTCTGTAATGAACAGTAAAGTCTGTAATACTATTTTTTGCTAAAGCTTTTTTAATTGATTTTTGAAATTTTTCCAATTTTTGAGAATCTTCCTTATTTTTCTGCATAAAAAGATCTTCTGTTTTTTCGTATTCTTTTGGATAAACAAAAGGAAAAGAAGCATCTTCTAATTTCCTGCTTAATTTTCTGATACCAAGACGATAGGCGATAGGCACATAAATCTCTAACGTTTCTTTCGCGATTCTTTCTTGTTTATGTTTTGGGACATACTCTAAGGTATTTATATTATGTAGTCTATCGGCAAGCTTAATTATTATTACTCGGATATCTTGTGATACAGCAACAAAAAGCTTTCTCAAACTTTCGTTGTGTCTTTCAACACCACGATATTTCAATTTTCCAAGCTTAGTTACTCCCCGTACTAGAAAAAGTATTTCGTCTCCAAAAAGTTTCTGAACTTCTTCTTCTTTGACACCTGCGTCCTCGATAGAGTCATGCAAAAGACCAGCGGCGATGGTTGTCGGACTCATCTTTATTTCAGATAAAGTTTTTGCTGTTTCAAAAAGATGAACAAAGTATGGTTCTCCTGAAAATCTTTTTTGTCCCTCGTGAACTTTTTTTGAAAATTCAAAAGCGTCAACAATTAATTTTGTTTCAGACTTTGAAAGAGGGGATATGTTTTGAATAATTTCTTTTACATTTTCCATATTTCAATTGTATTATAAAACAAAAAAAAATTCTAATTGTAAATTTTTTATGTTTTACTATTGACAAAGATTTTAATTTTGCAAAAATGAAAGTAGTAGATACGCAAATAATTTTTTGGTCGGCTATTTGCAGACAGAAATTTTAAAAAAATATTTCCGATAATTTTTTT
>CAYQSS010000019.1:0-10987 GCA_964420305.1 uncultured Candidatus Saccharibacteria bacterium
TTAATAATGATTATAAAAAATAAAAAGGCCCCAATTTTTAAAATTAGGGGGTTACTTTTATATTTAGATTATAAAAAGATGATTTCGAGCAATTTATTATATTTAATGAAAAACAGACCAAAAATCAGGTCTTTTTGGGACCTATCACTTCAGCTTTATCAATTTTACTTAATTTCCTAACTTTGTCAAGTGAAAGTTTTGACGAACCGTTCTATTAATATATAATAGAAGGCAGGCTATTACTTTTTAGTAAACATATGAAAAATATTCTTCTACCAATTATTATTGTCCTTATTATTTTCTCTGGAGTTTACTTTTTAACTCAAGAAGAGAAAACAGAGAAAGAAATTTTAGTTGCTACCAGCTTTTACCCTTTATATGATCTAGCATCTCATATCGGAGGAGAAAGAATAGATGTTTTAAATTTAACTCCTCTAGGAGTTGATCCACACGAATTTGAACCATCTTTAAAAGACATCGCTATTTTAGAAAAAGCAGATATTTTTTTGTATAACGGAAGTGGTCTTGACCCTTGGGCAGAAAAAAAGGAAAAAGAACTTCGAGAAAAAGGAGTTCTTGTTTTAGAGATGTCCTCTTTCTTTAATATCCATAAAGACAGTGATCATCATCACGGAGATAATCACCACCACCAAGAAGATCCTCATATCTGGCTTGATCCTTTAATGATGAAAGAAATGGCAGAGATTATTTTTGATTCTTTGATTGAGGTTGATAAAGATGGTAAGGACTATTACAAAGAGAAAAAGGATGATTTGGTTTCTCTTTTAGAAAAATTAGATAACGATTACAAAGAAGGACTAGAAGATTGTCGTCTAAGTAGTGTTGTTATCTCTCACGCTTCTCTTTATTATTTAAAAGAAAGATACGGATTTGAGATGATTTCAATCTCGGGGATATCCCCTATTGAAGAACCCTCTTCTCAGAAATTAGCAGAAATAACAGAGATGATAAAAGAAAAAGGAATCGGTCACATCTTTTTTGAAACAACCATTCCTTCCACGCTAAGTGAGACCATTGCTAAAGAGACAGGGGCAGAGACATTAGTTTTTAACCCTGTTTCTAGTCTTACTAAAAAAGACCTAGAAGAAGGGAAAAACTACTTTTCTGTAATGAAAGAAAATTTAGAACAACTTAAGATTGCCCTTGATTGTAAATAAAATGGAAAAACCTCAGATAGAAGTAAAAAATCTTACTTTCTCATATAACAAAGAAGTTGTAATAAACAACATTTCTTTTAATGTGGAAAAGGGAGACTACTTAGGGATTATCGGGCCAAACGGAGGAGGAAAAACAACCCTTATTAAAATAATCTTGGGTCTTCTTGTCCCTCAAGAAGGAAAAGTTTTTGTCCGCGGAAAGTGTGGATACGTTCCTCAGAAAGCTGCTCAAGAAATATCTGGGCTGCCAGCAACCGTAAAAGAGATCGTTGAAAGTGGAAGGGAAAACAATATGGAAAAGATAAAAGAAGTAATGAAGATGACAGAGATTGAAAGGTATAAAAATCGTTTAATATCAGAGCTTTCCGGAGGAGAAAGACAAAGAGTTTTTATCGCTCGTGCTCTTTCCAAGAATCCTGATATTTTAATTCTTGATGAGCCAAGCACCGGAGTAGATATTGCTACTCAAGAAAAGTTTTACTCTTTTTTGAAAAATATAAATGAAAAAGGAATTACTGTTATCTTTGTTTCCCACGACATAAACGTAATTGCTAACGAAGCAAAAAATGTTCTTTGTGTAGGAGGTGAAAAAACTTGTTTCGGAACGCCTCAAGAAACGCTTACCGATCAAAATATTGAAAACTTATACGGAAGAAAAGTTAAATTCTTTCTTCACCAACACTAATCTATGGAAATATTTAATTATGATTTTATGATAAGGGCGTTTTTCGCAGGAGTTGTTATTGCAATTACCGCTCCGATGATTGGAACTTACCTTGTCGTTCGCAGATACTCGCTAATGGCCGATACACTAGCTCACGTTTCTCTTCTTGGAATAACTGTTGGCTTTCTTTTAAATATCTACCCTCTTTTTTCTGCTGTCATCATCTCTGTTCTGTCAGCGATGTTGATTGAGAAGATGAGTAAAACAAGAAGAATTCCTGGAGACGCACTACTTGCTATATTTATCTCTGGAAGTTTAGCACTAGCAATTATTCTTTTTAGTTTGATGGGAGGAGTAGGAATGAACCTTTTTGCTTTTCTTTTTGGAAGTGTTGCAACCGTATCCCTAAGTGATCTTTATCTTATAATACCCCTATCGCTTATTATCATTTTCTTTCTAAGCTATTTTAAGAAAGATCTTTTTCTTTCTTCTTTGGACGAAGATATTGCTAAAGTAGATGGTGTTAAGGTTTCTTTGTTAAACTATGCTCTTGTTATTTTAACCGCTGTTTGTGTTTCACTTTCTATTAAAATCATCGGAACACTTCTTGTCGGTGCACTAATTGTAATTCCAGTTATGACTGCGATTAATTTTAAAAAAGGTTTTTATTCTACTAAAAACCTAGCTATCTTTATCTCACTTTTTAGCGTGATATCCGGACTTTTTTTATCCTATTATTTGGGAGTACCAAGTGGAGGAGCAATCGTTGCCGTTCTCCTTATTTTCTTTTCTTGTAGTTTTCTAAAGAATTCTTAAGAAATTAATCTTTCCTTTCTTTAGCACATCTCCTTTCTTTAGCTTATAATTTACATCCTTTACAACTTCTCCATTTACCCTAACTCCTCCCTGAGAAATCACTCTCCTCGCCTCACTCTTTGAAGGAGTAAGCTCGCTCTCTTTCAGAACTCCTACTATATTATAGTCTTTTGGTCTTATCTCCATCATCTTTTCTGGAGTCTCTTTTTTAGAAAAAGTTTTTACAAAGTAGTTTTCAGCATCGGTCGCTTTTCTTTCAGAGTGGTACATCCTCACTATTTCTTTTGCTAATTTAAGCTTGATGTTTCGCGGATTCTCTCCTCCTTTCATCGCCTTTTCATATTTTTTAACTTCTTTCATCTCTACCCTAGTCAAAAGAATAAAGTAACGGATAATCAAATCATCTTGCAGTGACATCACTTTTCCGAACATCTCGTTTGGGCTTTCGGTAAGATTAATTGTATTTCCAATACTTGAACTCATCTTCCTGCCGTCTAATCCCTCAATAAGCGGATTGGTGATAATGTCCTGTGGCTCTTGTTTGTAATACTTCTGCAGATCTCTACCAGTTAAAAGATTAAACCTCTGGTCTGTTCCTCCAACTTCAACATCAGCTTTAAGCATTACTGAATCATATCCTTGCATTAAAGGATAGAGAAGCTCACGTAGTGATATTCTTTTCCCTTCTTTTAGTCTTTTGTTGATATTTTCTCTGGAAATAAACTCATTTAAGGAAAAGATATTTGCCTGACGTCCTATCTCCATGTAATTTAGTTTTTTGAGCCACTCGCTGTTGTAATAAACTTCGGCTTCACTAAGGTCAATAATCTTCCCTGCCTGTTTCTTGTAATCTCTTAAATTTTCTTTAATCTGCTTTTCGGTAAGCATCGGACGTTCACTATCTTTGTCAGAAGTATCTCCGATTACTCCAGTAAAGTCTCCAATAATAAATATTATTTTATGTCCTAACTTTTGAAAGTCTCTTAGTTTTAAAAGTGGGATAGATCTCCCTAAATGAAGATTAGGACTTGTCGGGTCAATCCCAAGCTTTAGACGCAACTTTTTTTTGCTCTTTAGTTTTCTCTCAAGGTTCTTTTTATCAATAACCTCATCTACTCCTCGCTCTAATAACTCTTTTATTTCTTGGTTCATATTTTTAAGATATTATTTTAAATAATATCACGGTCCTTTTATTTTCTCAATAAAAAAAGGAAAGAAGAATTTATTTTTGGATTAGCGAGGTGTTTTAAACACCAAAAATAATTTCTTACTTTCCTTTATGGGGACAGACTCTTTTCTCTAAAAGAATCTGTTGTTTTCGAATTTCTCACCTCCCTCTGTGATGAGATTAATAGGAAGAGGAAGAACGAGGAAAGAACTGCTTCGGCATCTGAGGGTAATATTCTTCCTCTTCCCACTAACTTTATAGCAAACAAAAGGAGTGCTGTCAAGTCAAATCTGATAAAGATAAAGAGTTGACTTGTTTTCTTTTTCATCTACCTTAGCTGGCACCCAGCCCTCCACTGGCCAAACGAAAGTTACAACACGTGATCCTTTTTTCATTTCTTTCTCCAGTTTTTCTTTTAGCTTTGGATAAACTTTTGGAAGGAGGAAAAAATAAACTAGATCAGCGTCAGAAAAATTTACTGAAAAGATATCCCTATAAATTATCTTGATATTTTTCTTCTCCTTCTGAAAGAGTTTCAGGAAAGAGGCTATTAAGAAAGGGAAAAGAGCTACTTCTAGCCCTTTTGCTTTCGCTCCTCTTTTTGCTGCTGCAAAAACCATCCTCCCATCTCCACATCCTAAGTCATAAAAGTTGTCTCCCTTTTCAATTTCAGCAATATCTAAAAATCTTTGGACTGCATCCTTCTCTGTCGGAAGCCACGGTGCACCACGTAGTGCTCCATATGCTCCAGTTAGAATAAAAAGGAAAAATAAGAAAAGTAGTAAATTAAGCATTATGTTACCCAGTATCTTTTTTTTGTCATCTCATCACGCTTTGTTTCTACTTTCTCTATTTCTCTTTTGGCAAAATCTGCTTTTTCCTTTATCTTTTCGTAGCTAAGATTTTTCAACTCCTTGATTTTCCTCTTTAGATAATCTTCGTTATTTAATTTTGGTTCGTTAATCACTTCTAAAAGAATAATACTCAAAACATCTCCAATGACCGGTCCAGGAGAAATATTCATTATCTCCATCACATCATTCCCGCTAACTTTCAGCATCCCGGTGTCAATCGCATCTTGTGATACTTTTTCTATAAGATAACGCATATGGCGAAGTCTGTAAGGTTCGGCTTTCGGAACTCCAGAGCCGATCCTGTCTGCCATTCTAACTTCTAGAAGCTCATCAATATTTTCTTTGCCGACTTTTCTTAGGAGTCTTCTTACTGAACTTTCTGACACTTCTCCAACGTTGTAATAAAAAAGATGATAGCGTACAAGAAGAACTATTTTTTCTCTGTCCTCTTTTTTAAACTTCAAACGATTTAAAATGCTTCTGGTCATCTTTGCTCCGATCATTTCGTGATTGTGAAATGTTGCCTCCTCTCCTTCTCCCTGTTTTGATCTTGGTTTCCCGATATCGTGAAGCAGTGCTGCTAACCTTACATGAAGACCAAAGTTTTTTTTCACCGCATACTTTAAAGAATAAATCGCATGTTCATAACAATCATAAATATGGTGCTTGCTTTGTATCACTTTATAACCCTCAACAAGTTCGGGGAGAAAATAATCTAAAAGTCCTAGCTTTCTTAACTCTTCTACTCCTTCTGACGCACGCTTGGTCATAATTATTTTTATAAACTCATCTCTTATTCTTTCGCTCGATATATTTTTTAAAAGGTGAGCATTTTCTTTAATCGCTTCTTTTGTTTTCTTTTCTATCTCAAACCCTAAAGAACAAGAAAATCTCACTGCTCTCATCATTCGCAACGCATCTTCGGAAAATCTTTCTTGCGGATTACCAACTGCTCTAATTATTTTCTTATCTAGGTCTTTTTTCCCAAAAAAAGGATCGACAATCTCTTTTTTTAAAGAAATTGCCATCGCATTAATGGTAAAATCTCTTCTTTTTAAATCATCCTTAATGTCTTTTACAAAACTAATCTTTTCAGGGTGTCTTTTGTCTTTATACCCCTCTTCCTCTCTGTAAGTAGTAACTTCTATCTTCTTTAGCTTTTCGTCCTTTGAATTAGTAAGTACAGTTACTGTGCCAAAAGCATTGTCATAAAAGCTTTTTTTAAACATTTCCTCGATCTCTTTTGGACCAGCGTTAGTTGCAACATCAAAGTCCTGAGGATTGACTCCTCTTAGGACATCTCTCACACAACCTCCAACGAGAAAAGCCTCGTAGCCCTCTTTCTCTATCTTTTTGATTACTTCTTCTACTTCTTTTGGGAAATTCATCTCTTTAATTGTATTCTATTCGTCTTTCTTTTTCAAACTGATTGACATAAGTAATTTCTCTGGTATTGTAAAAATGGAAACGCCCCGGTGGCTCAACTGGATAAAGCAACAGTCTTCGGAACTGTGGATTGGGGGTTCGAATCCCTCCCGGGGCACTCTCCTCTTTTATTTTTCCAAAAAAAAAGTATAATTACTACTATGAAAAAGAAAACTTTACTTATTATCTTTTTTTTATCACTCCTTCCTTTAGTTTCAAGTGCACAAGGACTTGTCCCTTGTGGTCCAGGAACAGGAAAAGAGGTTTGTCAGCTTTGTGATCTTTTTCAGCTTTTCGCAAACATTGTCCAATTTCTCCTTGTTGTAATCGTTCCTCCTGTCGCAGCGCTTTTCTTTGTTTGGGGAGGTATCCTGTTTTACACCGCAATGGGAGATTCGAGTAAAATAACAGCAGCAAAGAATGTTTTAACAAGTGTTATTATCGGTATCTTGATTGTTTACGGAGCACACTTTATCGTTTCGATGATTCTTAACGCTCTAAATGTAGTAGATGTTCAGTGGCCAAACATCAACATCCCTTGTTAGCTCTAAAACGCCCCTGTAGCTCAGCCTGGCAGAGCAGCGGCCTCTTAAGCCGAGTGTCGTAGGTTCAAATCCTACCGGGGGCACACTTCGCTTTTAATTAATTAATAAAAAATATGTTAACAAAAGAAGAAAAAGCAGATATTTTGAAAGAAGAAAAAAATACAGGAAGCATTGAAGCACAAGTTATGCTTCTTTCTGAGCAGATTAAAAAACTTTTCGTGCACCTTAAAGAAAATCAGAAGGATACCCACTCCAAAAGAGGACTTTTAAAGATGGTGAACAAAAGAAAAAAACTTCTTCTCTATCTTAAAAAAGAAAACGAAAAAAAATATCAAGAACTGATTAAAAAAATCGGTCTTAAAAAATAGTTATGATTAACAAACACAAAGGACAGCGCGTTGCTGTTTTCCTTGATGTGCAAAACCTCTATCACTCTGCAAAAAATCTCTACAACGCACGCGTAGACTTTAGTAAGGTTGTTGAAAAAGCGGTAAGTAAAAGAAATCTTATTCGTGCTTTTGCTTATGTAATTAAAACAAAAACTGGAGAAGAAAAGTCCTTCTTCGAAGCTCTTATCAATCTCGGTATTGAAATAAGGGTTAAAGATCTGCAGGAGTTTCACGGGGGATTTAAAAAAGGAGACTGGGATGTTGGAATGGCAGTAGATGCCATCCGCATGTCCCCAGCAATGGACGCTATTGTCTTAGTTACCGGAGACGGTGATTTTGTTCCTCTTGTAGACTATCTTAAAAACAGAGGAAAGCGTGTTGAAGTTCTCGCCTTTGAACGCTCAGCTTCTTTAAAGTTAAAAGAGGCCGCTGATGAATTTATTAATCTTGAGGAAAGTAGTAGAAAATTTTTACTGCCAAACACCTCTACGAAAAAAAGAAAAAAATAAGATGAAAAATTACAGTTTAAATATTGGTGGAAGAGAGCTCTCTGTTTCACTGGAAAATTTAGCAGAAAAAGCTAACGGTCAAGCGATGGTGCGCTACAACGACACCGTCGTTTTTGCAACTGCCGTAATGACCGATGAAGATGTTGATAAAGGATTTTTCCCACTTTCTGTTAGCTATGAAGAAAAGTTTTACGCAGCAGGAAGAATAAGTGGTTCAAGATACACAAGGAGAGAAGGAAAGCCCTCCGACAGAGCAACCCTTATTTCCAGAATGATTGATCGAGCAGTTCGTCCAAAATTTCCAAAAGAAATGCAGAGAGAAGTGCAGATTATTGTTACTTGTCTTTCTTTTGATGAGGAGAATGACCCAGGAGTATTAGGAATGATTGCCGCATCACTTGCGCTTCATATTTCTGATATCCCTTGGAACGGCCCTCTTGGGGCAGTACGCATTGGAAGAAAAGATAACCATATTTTAAATCCAAATTACAAAGAACGAAGCGAGGGAGAAACAGACATTGTTATTAGTGGTTTCTTTGATGATAACAAAGAATTTATTGTAAATATGATCGAAGGCGCTTTTCAAGAAGAAACCGAATCGTCGATTACCGATGCCTTTCTTTTTTCTAAAGATCCGATCAAAGATCTTTGTGATTTTCAAAATAAGATTAGAAAAGAAATCGGCAAAAAGAAAATTTCTCTCCCCTCCCCTTATTCTAACGAAGAAGTAGAAAAAACAATTAGAGAAAAAACAAAGATAAAAGAGGTTTTTGAAAAAGAAAATAAAGAAGAAGAGTTAAAAAAATTGAAAAAAGAAATCTCTCTTTTTATCGAAGAAAATTATGAAGACGATGATCAAAAATATGCTTTTTCTTGTTTTGAAAACTTAGTTGAAAGAGAAATGAGAAAAATGGTTTTAGAAAAAGAAATAAGAATAGATAACAGGAAATTAAACGAGTTAAGAAAGATAAAATGTTCTGTCGGTCTTTTGCCAAGAACGCACGGCTCAGCTCTTTTTGAAAGAGGTGAAACAAAAGCACTTTCAATTATTACTCTTGGTGCCCCTGGTGAACAACAACTGATGGATGAAATGGAACTATCAGAGAAAAAAAGATTCATGCATCATTACAACTTCCCTCCATATTCTGTCGGAGAGGTAAGACCAGTAAGAGGTCCTGGAAGAAGAGAAATTGGTCACGGAATGATTGGTGAAAACGGACTTCTCCCTTTGATCCCCGATGCAGAAATATTCCCTTACACAATTCGTGGTGTTTCAGAAATTGTTTCTTCAAACGGATCAACATCCATGGCATCAGTTTGCGGAACAACTCTTGCCTTAATGGATGCCGGAGTCCCAATTAAAAGACCTGTTGCGGGAATATCCATCGGCCTTATCAAAGAAGAAAGCACTTTCAAGCTCCTAACCGACATCCAAGGATTGGAAGATCATTACGGTGACATGGACTTTAAAGTCGCTGGAACAGAAAAAGGAATAACGGTTATACAAATGGATGTAAAGATAGAAGGGATTACCATGGAAATAATAAAAGGAGCGCTAGAAGCAGCAAGAGAAACTCGCCTTTACCTTATAACCCAAATCAAAGAAACAATTCCTGAACCTCGCAAAAATCTATCTCCATTTGCACCAAAGATTGTTACTTTAAAAATCAATCCAGAAAAAATTGGAGAAGTTATCGGTCCGAAAGGAAAGATAATCAACGAAATAATTGAAAAAACAAAAGTTGCAATTGATATTGAAGATGACGGATTAATCTCAGTTACTTCTGAAAATGAAGAATCAATAGAAACTGCCCTAACTTGGATTAAGAATATTATTCGTGAGGTTAAAGAAGGAGAGATTTTTGAAGGAAAAGTAATAAAGATTCTTGGCTTTGGTGCAGTAGTAGAAATTCTCCCCGGACAGGAAGGCCTTCTACATATTTCTGAGATTGCTAACAAAAGAATTGAGAAAGTAGAAGATGAAGTTTCTCTTGACCAAATAGTTACAGTAAAAGTTATTAAAAAAGAACCTAACGGAAAAATCAGTCTTTCAATGAAACAAGCAAAAAAAATCTAATTTTTCTTTGCTTTTGTAAAAATTTAATCTATAATGAAGAAATAGTTTTATCCGCAATTTGCTAAACAAAAATAAATATGTCCGATAAAATTCAACAAGGAGGGATCCGGACAATGAAAGGAGATATCGCCCGTATTCAGAGAGGCGAAACAACCGAGAAAAGCAAACCTCAAATAGACCTTTTACTTAAAAAAGCAAAGATAAAAACTGCTCAGAGTTTTGCTGGTCAAAACATAACTCCAAACATTCATCAGAAAGACAAAATTGCTTCTCAGATAAAAGAAGAGAAAGAACGTGCTGCTGAGAAAAAAATAATTGAAGAAATAAAAAAACAAGCCGAAGAGAGAGTTAAGAAAGAAGCTGTTACTTCTAAAAAAGAAGAAGAACCAAAAGAGGAGGTTGTCAAAGAAGAAGAACCAAAAAAAGAAGAGATTCCTTTAAGGAAGGAAGAAAGCGCGAAAGAGAGAGAAATTACTCGTCAGAAAGAAATAATTAAAGAAAAAGAAGAGCAAACTAAGAAAGAAAAAGATTCTCTTGAAGAAGAAAAGAAAAAAGAGATAGAAGAGATCGAGAAAAAAATAAAAGAGTTGAAAGAAAAGAAAGAAAACACAGAAAGAGATCTTCTTTTATCGGTAGAGGAAAAACGAAAAAGTGAAGACAAACAACAAGAGATTGAAGAAAAACTTCCTTTACTTGAAAGTAAGTATCCTTCTCAAATATCTGAAGAAGTAACTCTCCAAGAAAGAGATATTTTTTGGGATCAAGAGAAAGAAATTATTCAACTCAAAGAAGAATTACAAGAACTGCGTTTTAACTTCTTTGCCTCTAGTTTTAAAGAAAAACTACTTAAAGAAGAACTTGCTTTGGTTAATAAGGAAGAAGCTCTTTTGGCAACTACCTTCTCTATCGCAGAAATTGAAAAAAAGATTGCTCTCCTTGAAAAAGATTTTGCTCTTTCAGAAAATATTGATAAAGTCCTTGTTGTTATAAAAGAAAAATACGAGACTATCCTTTCTGATACTACCGATAAAACTGTTTTTGAGGAGTTATTAGAAAAAGAAACTGCTGAGTTAAACAGACACCGAGAGCTGCAAGAACAAATTCGAAAAGACCTCTCTCTTTTAAAAGAAGAACTAGATAAAAAAGAAAAAGAAAAGAGAGAAAAACAAAAAGAGGTTGATTCTCTGAGAATTGAAGTTAAAAAAATAAGAGACGAAGGAGAAGAGGAAAAACGAATAAAAGAAAGTGATCTTCGTAAATTAACCGAAGAAACAGAAGAACAGCTTGAGCGTATCAAAAGAGAAAAAGATTCTGCTCATGAGAAAGAGAAAGAAAGACTTCTTGCAGAAAATGAAAGAAAAG
>CAYQSS010000020.1:0-10961 GCA_964420305.1 uncultured Candidatus Saccharibacteria bacterium
CTTCTTTATTGTAATGATTATAGGAAAATAACCAATGAAGCTTGGGACATGTTTCTTGCGATGAATCCAAGAGACGAGGAGCTGGAAGAGATAGTTAGGAACTTTAAGCTTTCTAATCCTATTTCTAAAAAGGCTCGGGAAATTCTCGGAAGAGGAAAAAGCGAGATATTGCGAGAAATCAAGGAACTGGCAAGAAGTTAAAAAAAGGGGAGTAACTAATTTTAGTTGCTCCCTTTTAAATTTTATTATATAATTTAGAAAGTACATTTTACATTTCTAAATAAGGAGAGGAGTTTTAGAGAATGGATTATAAAGGATGTCTTAGCAAAAAGGCTTTTATATTATCTAATCCTGGAGAAAGGAAAAGTAAAGACGATGGTGATGAAAAACTTTTTGGAGTATCTGATGATTTTCTGATTGACTATATGAAAATTGTTCAGAGTAAATGTTTTCGGAGACTTTATCAAAAAACACAAGTTTTTTGTTTCCCAGACAATCCTCATGTTCGGACTCGATTGACACATACTCTTGAAACTGATTCTAATTGTGTACTAATGGCCAATGTTTTAGGGTTAAATATAAACCTGATACACGCAGGATCTATTGGACATGATGTTGGACACGTTCCTTTTGGGCATGTTGGAGAAAGATTTTTATCGCAGTACACAGCAAAGCCTTTTGAACATAATATTTTTGGTCCGATACTTCTAGAATATGTTGAAAGGGGAGGGAGAGGTCTTAACTTAAGAAAAGAAACCATTGAAGCCATTAGATCTCATTCCGGCGGAGACTTCAAGAAAGACCTCGAATTAGAAGAGTACAAATTAATAAAACTTGGAGACAAAATCTCTTATCTTTTTTCTGATGTAAACGATGCTATTCGCTATAACTACCTTTCTCCTTCTAAGATTCCAAAATCTCTTGAAAAATTAGGAAAGAATCAACGAGAAAGAGTGATTAGCTGTATTTTTGCTCTTTTTGAAGAAAGTTATCAAAAAAATAAAGTTTCTTTCTCTGATTCGGAGGTTGCAAAGTTTTATCAGGAGACTAGAGATTGGATGTTCGAAAATGTTTATGCAAAAGCGAATACTAGGATTATCAATGAAGAACTTTCTTTGGCGTTTGAGGCAATTTTAGAGTATCCGAAAATTAAACGATACGATCCGGTTGTTATATTCAGTGTATTAACCGAGGATGGAGTGCGTGAAATAGCTCAAAAAGGCCTTTCGTCAGAAAGAATGGATTATTTAGGAATAAACGAAATAATATCTCATCTTGAAAAAGGGAAGAGGTATTATGATGAATACTACCCGAGTTAATTCTCGGGTCTTTTTAAATTTTACGTATTCGAATTGATCTAGGAGTTACTTCTACCAGCTCATCATCTCCAATGTATAAGAGAGCATCTTCTAAATCCATTTTCTTGGGCATATTAAAGTGCTCAGATACTCCCTCACCTTTTGAGCGCATATTACTAAGTTTTTTAGTTTTACAAGGATTAACGGAAAGATCTCCACTTCTTGAATGTTGTCCAATAACTTGTCCAGTATAAACAGGGATGTTTGGACCCAGAAACAAAACACCTCTTTTTTGAATATTTACAAGACCGTAAAGATTTGTTTCTCCACTGGTTAATGAAATTAGTGATCCCTGTTCTCTTTCTTTCCAGTTTTTAGCGTCCTTTGCATATTCATAAAAAGTATTATGCATAATTCCAAGCCCCCTTGTATCGGTTAAAAATTCTCCTCGATAGCCGAAAAGACCACGCGTTGGAACAATAAACTCCATAAAAGTTATTTCGTCTTCGGAATACATATTTTTTACTATACCGTTTCTCTTGCCAAGTTTTTCAATAACTACTCCAGAATAATTTTCTGGTACTTCTATTAAAACTATTTCATAAGGTACAAGAGTTCTTCCTTCTTTTTCTATTGTGATTACTTGCGGTCTCCCAACTTGTAACTCATATCCTTCACGACGAAGTCGTTCAATAAGAATAGCTAAATGTAATTCACCTCTTCCGGAAACAACCCATGAGTCGTTTTCGGCATCCTCAACGCGCAGTGCTACGTCGGTTTGCAGTTCTTTGTAAATTCTTTCTTTTAACTTTCTGGACGTGCTATAAACTCCTTCTTTTCCGGAGAAAGGAGAGTTGTTGATTAGAAATTGCATCTTAACGGTTGGTTGATCAATCTTTAGTGGAGGAAGAGCAAGTGGATCATTTTTATCAGCAATTGTTTCTCCGATTGTTATTTCTGGTATTCCAGCGATTGCCACGATATCTCCGCAAAAGGCGGTTTCTATTTCTTGTCTTTCAAGCCCAACAAAAGTCATTAATGATGTAATTTTTATATTCTTTTTCTCGTTATTACGGTTGATGTATACCACTTCTTGCCCAGAAAGAACTGTTCCGTTATGAATTTTACCGATACCAAGTTTTCCTTTAAAAGGATCTTGAGAAAGAGATGTGATTAGTATCTGTAGTGGTTTCTCTTTTTCTCCTTTAGGAGGCGGGATGTTTTCTAAGATTACTTTAAAGACAGGAGAGATATCATTCATTTTTTCAATATCTGGATCCGTTCCAGCTTTTCCATTTTTAGAACTAGCATAGATTACTGGAAAGTCCAAAAAGTTTTCATCTGCTCCAAGTTCAAGGAAAAGATCAAATGTTTTATCAAGTGCTTTTTTCGGATTTGCGTCTGGTTTGTCTATTTTGTTAACAATAATTATGATCGGAATTTTTAATGCTAATGCTTTTTTCAAGACAAATCTTGTTTGAGGCATCGGTCCTTCTTTTGCATCAACCAAAAGAAGACACCCATCAGCCATTGAAAGTACACGTTCTACTTCACCGCCAAAATCAGCATGCCCTGGTGTATCGATAATATTAATTTTTGTATTATCGAAGATCACCGAAGCATTTTTAGAGAAGATTGTGATTCCTCTCTCTTTTTCTAGATCATTAGAGTCCATTATAAGTTGTGTTCCGATTATATCTTTGGAAAACTTGGTTTGTGACTGACAAAGCAGGGCATCTACCAGTGTGGTTTTGCCGTGATCAACATGGGCAATAATTGCAATATTACGAACGTTCATTTTTTTTCTTGTAAAAACGATTAGGTTTCGATCTTTTAAAATGTTTTTTCGGATAACTACTAGTTTTTCTCTTGTAGGTATTATTTTTTATAGGAGAAAGATTTGTGATAGAGATTGTACTTTTGATTAAATTTTCAATCTTTTTAATATTTCCTCGCTGATCAGGAGTTGCAAAAGAAATTGCTCTTCCGGTAAGCCCCGCTCTTCCTGTTCGACCTATTCGGTGAACATAATCTTCAGAGTTTTCGGGTAAATCATAATTAATGACAACTGATATTCCTGAAACATCAATTCCTCTTGCTGCGATATCGGTCGCAACAAGGATGCGATGTTTTCCTTTTTTAAAACCATCTAATGCTTTTCTTCTTTGTGGTAAAGAACGATCAGAGTGAATTTCAATAGCAGATAAATTTTCTTGGTTAATAACTTCTGTTATCTTTCTTACACTATTTTTTGTACGCAGAAAAACAAGTATTTTTCCGCTATTTTCTCGGAGAATTTTTTTCAGAAAAGCTGTTTTCTCGTGCTTACTTAGAATAAATATTTCTTGTTTTACGCCCGTTGCTACAGTTCCCGAGGGAGCGATTTCAATACGTACCGGCATCTTCATGAAGCGAGCAATGATTTTTACAATCGCGCTAGGCATTGTCGCTGAAAAAAGTAGGGTTTGGTGATCTTTTGGTGTTAAAGATAATATCTTCTCAATGTCTGGTAAAAATCCGATATCAAACATGTGATCTGCTTCATCCAAAACCACAATCTTTATTTTATTAAGATTTAATGTTTTTCTCTTTAGATGATCTAAAAGACGACCTGGAGTAGCGATTATAACATCTGGAGATTTTTTTAAATCTTTTATCTGATGATAAATAGGAGTTCCACCGATGACGACAACAGTCTTTAATCCTAAAGATTTCCCAATTTTTCCAAACATCTCATCAGCTTGGATCGCGAGTTCACGAGTTGGTGCAAGAATTAGCGCTTGCTCATTTGGTTTTTTTAGCTTCTGTATGATTGGTAAAACAAAGGCAAGAGTTTTTCCTGTTCCTGTTTGAGCAATTCCAACAATATCTTTTCCTTGAAGTGCTTCTGGAATACACTGATGTTGGATTGGAGTTGGAATAACAAAATTATTACTCCTTAAGCTTAGGAGAATTTTTTTTTCAACACCTAGGTTATCGAACTTACGTTCGATAGAATTATTTTTTTTCATTTTGGTAAACCCGACTTCTTTCTTGAATGTTCACCAAAATGACACAAAAGAGACTCGAGTTCTTAAATCTTCAAAGTGAAGATTAATTAGTAATAAGATGATTAACAATAGTACAAATAATTGATTTTGTCAAAAAGAAACTTTAATTTCATTAATTTTTATGATATAAATCAGTATTACAAAAGAAAAAATTAAAGACAAAACAATGAAAGCAGGAGAAATAAGAAAAAGATTTTTAACCTTTTTTGAAAAAAGAGGGCATGTCGTTGTACCTTCTGCACCACTTGTTCCAGAAAATGATCCGTCGGTTCTTTTTAACACCGCAGGGATGCAGCCCCTTGTTCCTTATCTGATGGGGTTACCTCATCCTTCATCTTCTAAAAGAATTGCAAACTCACAAAAGTGTGTGAGAACAGTAGATATCGATGAAGTTGGTGATAACACCCATCTTACTTTTTTCGAAATGCTTGGGAACTGGTCACTTGGCGATTACTTTAAAAAAGAAGCACTAGAGTGGAGTTTTCAGTTTTTAACCTCTAAGGAAGAGGGACTTGGTCTTGATCCTCAGAGGATTTATGTAACGATATTTGGAGGAAATGAGAACGCTCCAAAAGATAAAGGAGCCTTTGTTATTTGGAAAGAAATATTTGAAAGAAATAATATTGATTATCGGAAAAGAATATATGAGATGGAAGGTGATGCAAACTGGTGGGGCCCAGGAGAAAATGGACCTTGCGGACCAGACAGCGAGATATTTTATGATGTAACAGGAAATCATGAGAAGGGGATGACAAAAGAAGAGTTTTTATCTGCTGATGAGAAACAAGAAGTTATTGAGGTCTGGAACAATGTTTTTATGGAGTACGAGAGTAAGGATGGAAAAATCGTTGGAAAGCTGAAAAATAAAAATGTTGATACAGGATCTGGACTAGAAAGAGTTGCTACTATTGTCCAAGGGAAAGAAAATGTTTATGAAACAGATACCTTTTTACCTCTTATTGAAAAAATAGATGATCTTTCAGAAGAAGGAGATAAAAAATCAGCACGTATTGTTGCAGATCATATTCGGACGATTGTTTTTCTGATATCTGATGGAGTTTCAGCTTCAAACACAGACCAGGGATATGTTTTAAGAAGATTAATTCGTCGCGCAATACTTCATACAGACAAGATTAAGATGCCAGAAAAATCACTTTTACCGCTTGCTTTTATAGTTATTGATAAGTTTAAGGACGCTTATCCTAATCTTTTAGAGAAAAAGTCTTTTATTGAAATTGAGATAGAAAAGGAAGAGATAAAATTTCGAGAAACCCTAGAGAAGGGGATAAAGAGATTTGAAAAGATAAAAAATGATAATATAACAGGAGCGGATGCTTTTGTACTTTTTTCAACTTACGGCTTCCCGATTGAAATAATAAGAGAACTTGCTAAAGAAAACGATATAAAAGTAGATGAAGAGGGTTTTAAGAGAGAGATGAAAAAGCATCAGGAGTTGTCAAGGACAAGTTCCGCAGGAAAATTTAAAGGAGGGCTTTCAGGGACAGATGAAAAAACAGTTATGTTTCATACTACTACACACCTCCTCTTAGCGGGATTAAGGGAATATCTCGATGAAGAAGTTGAACAAGCAGGGTCAAATATTAATAGTGAAAGAATCAGATTTGATTTTACTTCACCAGAGAAAGTAGAAAGAGAAATATTGGATAAAGTTGAAGACTATGTTAATAAAGCAATAGAAAGTGGTTGTGATGTTCTATCAGAAATTATGGATAAAGAAGAAGCAAAAAAACAAAAAGTAGTTGGTAGTTTCTGGGAAAGATATCCGGAGAAGGTAACTGTTTACACTATAAAATGTGGTAATCAAATAATTTCGAAAGAACTTTGTGGAGGACCGCATATTAAAAATACAAGGGAAATAAAAGGAAGGTTTAGAATTATAAAAGAGGAGTCGGTGAGTGCCGGAGTGAGAAGAGTAAAGGCAATTTTGGAAGATTAATTAATAACCGTTCCTATATCTTGTCCGAGAACTACCTTTTTTAAATTTCCTTTCTTATAGACGTCAAAAACAACTATTTTTATTTTATTCATTCGACAAAGATCAATTGCCGAATTGTCCATTATATTAATATCATCACTTTTAAATGCTTCTTCTAGAGTTAATGTTTTATACTTTTTTGCATCACTGTTTTTCTTTGGATCTTTGTTATAAACCCCATCAACTTTTGTTGCTTTGAATATCGCTTCACAGCCTATTTCCAGCGCTCTCATGGCTGCCGCGGTATCTGTAGTGATAAACGGAAGGCCTGTTCCTCCACCGGCAATTACAATTCTTCCTTTTTCCAGATGGCGTGCTGCTCTTTTTCTGATGAAAGGTTCGGCAATTTCCTTAATCTCAAAAGCGGTTTGTAACCTGGTTATTATTCCAATCCTTTCTAATGCATCTTGGAGGGCCATTCCATTAAAAATTGTAGCAAGCATTCCCATATAGTCTGCTGTTGTTCGGTCAATTCCTTGTTTACTGCCAACAACACCACGGAATATATTACCTCCACCAACAACGATAGCAATTTCCACTCCAGTTTCGTGCGCACTTTTTATTTCTTCTGCTAGATAAAAAATAAAATCGGGGTCAATCCCGAATTTTTCTTTTCCCATCATTGCTTCACCTGAAAGCTTTAAAAGTATTCTTTTGTATTTTGATTTTTGTTTCATTTTCGATAAATTATTTTTACTAAGACGTATTATAATCAACTTTACATAAATGTAAAATTTTTATGCTATAATAGGAAAGTCGGATTAATAAAAATAATTTTAAACTTATGAAAAAAATAGTTATAACAGTTGTTGTTGTTCTTCTCTTAGGGATAGCGACGTTGTACCTTTACGATATTGAGGAGAGTCCATTATACGAAGAAGAATTAGGAGCACCATACATCACAGGAAACATTTATGATATTAGTGAAGAAGGAGTGCTTGTTGCCGAAGGGATGGATGAAAATGAAGTAATGTTTACTGGCAAAGCCATTTGGCTTTCCGTTGATGAGGAAACAAGAATTTTAAATAACGAAGAAGAGGAAATTTCTTTTGATGAATTGCTGCTTAATCAAAAAGTAAGTGCCTGGGTTACGGGACCTGTTGCCGAGAGTTATCCTGAGAGAGGAACGGCAAAAGTAATCATGATTGAAAAAGAAGAACTATTAGCGTCATGTTATGTTGGAGGGTGTAGTGGAGAACTTTGTACAAGCGATAAAGAAATTGCGAGTACGTGTGAACTTCTTCCAGGAATGGAATGTCTTGACGAAGAGATGAGTTGTGAACTAGTTGAAGGGGAGTGCACGTGGGTTTTATCTTTTGAAGCTGCAAAGTGTTTTGCCGAAGTTGAAGAAAGAGAAGAAACTGAAGTAAAAAATAGTAGAATCGGCTATCTTTTTGAAAAGGCAGAAAAATTATTAGAGTAAATGAACGAAAAATATAATCAACTGATAATGGTTGTAAAAAGAGAGAAACTCTTCTATAACGATCAATTCCAGGGGTTTTCTTCTGCGGAAGATAAAGATTTTAAAAAAAGAATAATTGATAATTTTGAGTATCTTTTAAGAAAAGACGTAGAAACAGATAACGGATACAAACAGCCGATTGGCTATGTTGTTTTAGTTAATGAAAAAAATAAAACTATTTTTGTTTATCAGAGAGCAGAGAAAGATGAAGATGTTACAGAAAGGAGACTTCACGGGAAGTGGTCGTTTGGCATCGGAGGGCACATTGATAAAGAAGATGAAATAAAGGGAGATCCGATAGAAGAGAGCATGCTAAGAGAAATTGAAGAAGAAGTTGATGCAAATGTGAAAGAAATAAAATTAGTTGGTTACATTAATGATGAATCAAACAGTGTTGGAGAGGTTCATTTTGGTATTTTATATCTTGCTAAAACACAAGGAGATGTTTTCCCTAAAGGGAAAGAGATAAAAGACAGCAAGATGATGAGTATTGCAGAAGTTAATGATATGGAGAGTAATTGTAAAATTGAGTTATGGTCTAAGATAATTTTACCTATTTTAAAAGATACCTTATTACAATAAAAATATGGAAAACGAAGAACAATTTAAAGAAGAGGTAAGAGTCTTGATGGGAAAAAAGGGGAATGTAAAAGGAGAAGCGTTTAAATCCCATCAGGCATTTATAATCTCTAAAGAAGGAGAAAGTGGATTTAAGAAAGTAGAAGAAAAATTAATTGAATTAGGACACCCAATTGATTTTACAAAGATTGAGGCAAATAAAATGTATCCAGCACCACTTGCAGTTCTCGTAGTACTTGTCGCTAAGAAAATATTTAATTGGGATGATGAAGTAATAAAAGAATCTGGAAAATTTAACCTTAAAAATTCTTTTATAATGAAAATGTTTCTGCGGTATTTTGTTTCTCCGCAAAGCATACCTAAGTTTCTTCCAAATTTTTGGAGAAAGGAGTATGATTTTGGCGAAGTTGAGTCTGTGAAACCAGAGAATGAAAATCAACTTATCGTAAGAATTAAAGACTATGATCTCCATCCCATAAACTGCACTGCATTTATTGGAGTAGGAGAGGAGACGTTAAAGTACGTTACAAGAGGGAAAAGAATTATTGTACAAGAAACAAAATGTAATCATCGTGGTGATGATTACCACGAGTATGTTGTTACTTGGCACTAAAATAATATGGATGAATGCTTTGAAGTTATATCGCGAGCCTTAATAAAAAAAGAGAACAAAATTCTGCTTTGTAGAAGTGTTTCTCGGGATTATTATTTTTTCCCTGGAGGACATGTAGAGTTAGGGGAGATAAGTAGCGATGCTTTAGTTAGAGAAATGAAGGAAGAAAGGGGAAGTGATGTTAAAAACTTAAAGTTCATTGGGCTTATAGAGAACATCTATAGTGAAAAAGAAAACACAAAGTATGAAATAAACATTGTCTTTGAAGCAGAAGAAGAAAATAGTGATATTGAGACAGTAACCAGGGAAGATCACATTGAATTTGAGTTCTTAAGTCTTGAAGAAATAAAAAAAACTGATATTCGTCCAGTACCCTTAAAAGAAAAGATTATCGAATATATCGAAAAAGAAAAGATTTTTTGGAAGACGATTAAAGAAAACTAGAAAGGAGGGGTTTTTTTGATAAAGAAAAAGCTTGAAAAGAACATTTCTTTAACAAAAGACGAGTTTGATCTTCTTTGCAAAAAGGAAATCATCATTGTAAAAAATAAGCACTTTATATTTTTTTACACCAAAGAGGAGTTTAAAAAGAGAGTAATGCATCTTGGAGAGGATCTCTCAACAAAAGAAAAAAGAAAACTTTGGAGAGTATTTTTTTCAAAAGCAAAACAGAAAAAAATTGTTAAAAGACGATTTTTAATAGAGGAACTTTAAAAAGTTCCTTTTTTTATGGTAAAATATTTGTATGGAAAATGTTTTTGTTGTTAACCAAAGGAAAGTAGAAATATTAAAGCAAAAAATTAGAGAAAAAGAATTTAATTCTTTCCATGTTCTTGCTGACTTTGACAGAACTTTAACTTTAGCGAAACAAAATGGGCACAGAATGCCATCGGTAATTGCTATCCTGAGAGAGGATGAGAAGTATCTCGGAAAAGATTACAAAGAAAAGGCAGAGAAATTATTTTTGAAATATCACCCAATTGAAATTAATCCAAATATTGACCGTAATGAAAAAAAGAAAGAAATGGAAAAATGGTGGAGGGAGCACTTCAGATTATTGTCTGAAAGTGGATTAAAGAAAAAAGATTTGGAGGATGTTGTCTTTTCGGGGAAGATAAGGTTAAGAGAAGGCGTTTTAAAATTTATTGATTTTTTAAAAGAAGAGGAGATTCCTTTAGTTATTATGTCCGGAAATGGGCTAGGAGGAGAAGTAATTGAGATGTATCTTGAAAAAGAAAAGAGGATGCATTCAAATATTTATGTAATATCCAATTCTTTCTATTGGGACGAAGAGGGTAAAATAAGTGGGTTTAAAGAGCCGATTGTCCATATGTTAAACAAAGATGAGACTTTAATTAATAACTTTTCTTTTTTTAAAGAAATTGAAAACAAAAAAAATGTAATTCTTTTTGGAGATAACATTGAAGACGTGGATATGGTGAAAGGGTTTGATTATGATTTTCTAATTAAGTTCGGATTTCTCAATGAAAATGTAAAAGAGAACATAGAATATTATCAGAAGTTTTATGATGTTTTAATTTTGAATGATTCATCTTTTTCCTTCATTAATGATTTGTTTGGGATATAGTAAAAGCCCTTTCATTATTCTGAAAGGGCATTTAAAGCGTTCTTCGTGACATTAATTATTCACTTTTTTCTTTTTCTAACTTCTTAAAAAGTGGTTTTACTTTTTTTACATCTATCCTTTCAAAAGAAGGATATTCCCATTTAAGAGTTGAGTAATCTATATTAATTTGAGAGCATATTTCTTCGGATGTTTTTGGGAGAAATGGATTAACAAGGATTGTAAGACACCTGATGACATGAAGAAGAACAGCAAGATCGACTTTCACTTTCTCCGGGTTTTCTTTAATAACTTCCCATGGTTTTGTTTTATCGATATAGCGGTTTCCGTAATCTATTAATTTAAAGACAGCCTGTAGTGCCTTTCGGAAATGTGTAT
>CAYQSS010000021.1:0-10293 GCA_964420305.1 uncultured Candidatus Saccharibacteria bacterium
ATCCTTAACCATCTTTTCTCTTTCTTTTCTATTCTCTAATATATGGATTACTGCATCTGCAAAATCTTTTTCTTTCTTAATCACTACTGCTTTTCCTTCTGGATAAACCTCTTTTTGAATTGGAGAAACAAGGGCAACCACAGGAGTTTTGGCGAGCATCGCCTCACCGACAACAAGTCCTTGTGTTTCGGTTTGTGATGAAAAAACAAAAACATCACACGCTCCATAAACCTTTTGTGCTTCTTCCCTCTTCATCGGACCAGCACAAATCACTCTTTCTTTGATCCCCATTCTTTTTGCATCTTCATTTACTTCTTCAATATCTCCCGGACCAACAAATAGGAGTACCGCTGGGTAATTTTTATCCTTTAAATCTTTCATCATATTAAGTAAAGCCTGCAAATTTTTCTCTTTTGACATCCTCCCTAAGTAAAGAAGGATTTTTGTTTTCTCTGAAATATTAAACCTTTCTCGAATTTCTTTCTTTGTAAAAGATTTCTTCGGCATTTCGATTCCAGTAGGAATAATAGTTACTGGAGTTTTTACGCCACACTGGACCAGTCTTTTTCTCATCATGTCACTCGGTGTCATAATTGCATCTACTTTATTTCCTAAAGATTTTGTTCTTTTGCGCATTATATACGCCCCCATCTCACCTGCGTAGAGTCTTCCATACTCCTCTACTAGTGTGTGATAGAAAAGAACTTTCTTCTTTTTTGACTCAATCATTTCTTGTTCAAAGGCATTTGCTGCCCAAGTAACAGAGTGAAGCCAGTAGATATCGGGATTAAACTGCTTGGCAAGCTCTTTTATCTTTTTTTGAGCATTCATACGGAAAACTCTTTCTTCTTTCCCTAAGATGTTTTTAGCAATTTTATGTAATACGAGAGAAGAAGGAACAGTGTAGTGCTCCGGCCTTACTTTCCTCATCATGTAATCCGGAGCAACGATCATTACTTCGTGACCACGCTCTAGAAGTCCATCAACTGCGGTATTAAGTGATACCGTTACTCCGTTTGGTAAAGGATAGGTTAAAGATGAAACCATTATTTTCATATTTTTCATATTTATTTTCTATTAACAATTCTATTGTAACATAAAAAAAAACCGACTAAAAGTCGGTTTACTTCTTCTTTACTTTTGCCTTCGCACGGGCTTTATCAGCAGCCTCATAGATTGAATTAAAATCTTTAACTTCATCATCATAAAATAACATCTTAAGATAAATTCGAAACTCTATCTCTTGATGAAGGTTCATGAAAACAATATGCCAGTGTTTGTGGAACTTTTCCACCAACTTGATTGTTTTCCTTCCGCCAACACTTCTTGGCGGCCAGTGGTGTTTATCATATTTTGACTCAAAAAAAATGCTTTCGTCACCACGAGTTAAAATAATGTCTTTTACCTTCACAAACCTTCCGTTGTTGACCTTATCCCACATTAAATCACAGTAATCAATGGTCAGATTGAGAACATCCCTCTCATCTCTTACTTCTGTTCCAAAAACGTAACAAAAAGACTGCTGAAATTGAGGAGGCATTTTTTCAAAGAACTGTAGTTTCTCCCCTAACATAGAACAATGTTCTATCAATTTTCTCCCTCCTTCTTAAAAAATTATTTTTAATATAATAATCTTTTTGAAAAAAATATGCAAACTAAACCCAACTTATTCTGTATTCGTGATACTCGTCTCCTTTATGCATACACCTTGTCTCTTCAATATTTACTTCTTTACTTTTAATAACAAACTCTGCGACTCCCTGGAAATACCCAGCGTGGTAAATACACATCAAAGGATGAGTGAAAAAACCTTTTTTTCTAAGAACAAGGTACTTTTTAACCTTATTTAATTCTACCGCCTCAAGAGATCCAAAATCATGATGTTTGTCCCAGTATTTTCCCATATTGTCAAAAACTACTTCGATAGAGACTAAATACTGAATAATGCTTTTAATAAAAAAAGATGCTCGTGGTGAGTATCTTCCCATTTCAAATATATCTTCTTCTGTCCAGTTAAAGATCTCTTTGGCGACAACAACCATTAAAGAATTCTTCCACTCTTCTTCCCATGTCATTGAATCTAGTTTTTTAAAATCTATCTCTGCCCCAAGTTCGTTCATTCTTTTCTCTAACTTAGCCACACCCTCTTCTCCCTCTCTTTGAAGGACATATTCCTTTTCAATACGTATTACTTCCGCTTTTACTTTACCGGAAGAACCTCTTGTTCTTTTTACTAACTCTTCTGCTGTTTCTTGTTTATTAATTACCATTTTACTAAAAATTCATCATATCTCCCTCCTTTGTGCGCACACTCAGTTTCTTCTACGGTAACATTTTTACTTTTGGTGACAAACTCAACTGCACCCTTGAAATACCCAGCATGATAGACACATAAAAGTGGATGCGTGCGAAAGTTTTTGATTCTTACAATCGCGTACCTCTCTTCTTTATTTAGTTCTACCGACTCCATCTCTCCGAAATCTTGTTGCTTCTTCCAATAGACGTTAGTGTTATTAAAAAGAACATCTAATGAAACTACATACTGCATCATCATTTTAATAAAAAAAGATGCTCGTGGTGAGTATCTTCCCATTTCAAATATATCTTCTTCTGTCCAATTAAAGATCTCTTTGGCGACAACGGTGATTAAAGAGTTCTTCCATTCCTTCTCCCAGCTTGCTCCTTTCATTTTCTGAAAATCAATATCAGCACCAAGCTCTTTTAGTTTCTCCTCTAACTTTCTTAATCCCCCTTCTCCTTCCTTCTGAAGAATATAGTCACGTTGCACTAAAATAACGTCTGCTTTGACGTTTCCTTCTACTTCTTTTAGTTCTTTTGCAACTTCTTCTAGTGCTTTTCCTTCATTCATTATTTTATTATAGCACATTTTAAAAATGTAAAATATTGCTAAAAAAAGAAATAAGCTTTATAATCTAGCAAAAATATGAACAAAAAAAATATCATCCAAGAAAAACTTCCTTTTATTTACAAGCTGGGCATCTCCCTTATCCTTCTTTTGGTACTTCTTAACTTTCCTCCCCTTTTCTCTCCACCAGCTTTTGGGAAATCAATCCCTTTTCGAATAATTTTCTCCTTAATTCTCTTTTGGTTTCTATTTGATTTTCTCTTTAAAAAATCATCTTCAATCTTTAGAAAAGTTACCGAAAAAATCAGAGCAAAAAAGGATCTTTCTTTCTATGCTCCTTTGATTCTTCTTTTTACATTATTTATTTCTTTATTTTTTTCTATCGATACTAATTTTAGTATTTTTGGAGATCCTTCGCGTGGTGGAGGGTTCCTAAGTTTTTTCCTCATCATTATTTTTTCTTACTTCCTCTTTTTCCTTCTTTCTAAGGAAGAATGGAAAAACGTCTGGAGAACACTTTTTTTCACCGGAGTGACAGCAGTATTTTTTGCTATCCTCCAATGGAAACAACTTTTTGGCGACGTTATTGTCGCCCAAGAGGTTCGTCCTTACGCTTCTTTTGGCAACCCAACAATACTGGGGGCATACCTTGCTATTCTTGTTTTCCCACTCTTTATTTTCTTTTTTCTTGAGAAGAATAAAGTAAGAAAATCAATCTATCTGATTTCACTTTTTATAATCATTTTTGGAATTCTTTTAACCTATACTCGTGCCGCACTTCTTGGAATTGGAATTGGGGCAATTTATTTCGCTCTCTTTTTTCCACTTAAAGAAAGGATTTTTCGCACTCTCAAACTCGGTTTTCTTTTCTTCGTAGTTTTAGGATTTTTCTCTATTTACTTTGTTACAACTTTTGGCACCCCTCAGTTTGCAAAAGATAACAGCTTCTTAGAAGGATTAACAGAAAGACTGGATGTAAGAAATGCTCTTCGAGATCCACGAATAGGAGGATTTGTTATCGGATGGAATGCAATTCTTGAAAAACCGCTTACCGGATACGGGCCAGAAAACTTTGCTTATGCTTTTGATAGGCACTACCATCCCAACGCACCCTTTATCTACAGAGACATTCCTTGGTGGGATAAAGCACACAATCTTCCAATTGAAATAGGAACATGGGGAGGGTTCCCAGCACTTTTTGCTCTCCTTTTGGTGTTTATAACCCTCTTTCTCTCTCTTAGGAAAAATAAATCACTGGAATCACACGCAATAAAGGCAACGCTGATTACTTTTTTTGTTGCAAACTTTTTCACTGTTGATGATTTCAGCATTTACCTCATCTTTGCAGTTGTCATCGGTTACAGTTTCTTTTTAACAATAAGAGAAAGCGATATTGACTTAAGAAAAGAATTTGAAATAAGAGAACACTTGTCTCGTTATAAAACACCTTTTCTTCTCCTTTTTACTCCCCTCCTTCTCCTTTTTATTATTAACTACAACTACAATCTTCTTTTAGCAAATAAAAATATTACTCTCGCCGAAGCACATCAAAAAGCAGGAAATTGTGAAATAGCAATGAATTATACAGATATGGCCACAACAAAGGAAGTCCCAATAACTCACTACCTTCTTTTTAAAAAGGCGATGATTATTGAAAAATGCTTTGAGGGCAGAGAGAAAACAGAGAAGCTGTTCTCTCTTACCGAAAAAATAGCGCAAAAAAGACCTTCCTACACTCGTGCTTGGACAAATCACGGCATCGCAGCAATGAACAGTTTGTCTTATGCCGAAAACAAAAAAGAAATGATTGAAACTGCAAAATATTCTTTTGAAAAGGCTCTAGAAATAAGCCCTTATCGTCTCTCTACTTATTCCCAGCTTTCCCAAGTCTTTCTTGCAGAAGGAAAATGGGAAGAAGCATTAGATATTGCAGAGAAGTGTCTTGCAATAAGTGACTACGCCCCCTGTTATTTTGAAAAAGGAGTTGCTCTTTTTGTCCTTGGAGAAGAAAGTGATGATTCTTTTACAAAAGCTAAGGAAGGATGGAATATTGTTCAGGGAATAAACGGAATAATCAATAATCATATATATACCAAAAACTACGAAGCGATGATCCCTCTTTATTTAATTTTGATTAAGGAAGATCCAGAAAACCCACAAAACTATTCCTCTATCGCCACAGCGTATAAGGAACTTGGAGATTATAAAAACGCAAGAAAATACGCGTTAAAAGCACTTGAAGTGCAACCCGCTGCAGCACCTGTTATAAACGAATTCTTAGATTCTCTAAAATAAAATCCCTCTTCACGAGGGATCTTACCTTTACTCTGTTGTCTCCTCTTCCGTCTCTTCCTCTTCTATCTCTTGGTCCCTAAGTAGTCGGAGACGCTCTCTTAATCTTCTCATTGTATTTAACATCGTTATAATCCGCGCACGAAGATTATTGGTTACTTGAGTTAACTCTTCCTCAGTAATTACTCCGTTTTCCATTACTTCGTTAATTTTAACCCGTGTTGCAGCATCAAGAATACCCGTTACTGCTAAATTATATTTCTGCTGAAATCTTATTAACGCTCTTCTTGTTGCTGGACCAAAATATGACGTTTCTCTTCCTGGAGCTCCTGCTCCAGAGTTACTAACTCTTGTCGCTGGATCAAGATTAAGAACAGATTGCAGATAACGAACCGCATCACCAGCAGCTCTTTCTCTTAGTTCATTCCGAAAAGCAAAAGATGAAGGAATCCCTTGAACACGATTAGTAACAGTAATTCTTCTTGGAGTTTCGTTAAACTCTCTTACTACTTCTTGAACTTCTTCTGTAAAAGAATTTACTTCTTCTTTTAATGTTTCTTCCGTAATTTCTTCAGCGAAAATTGGTGCAAGGGCAGAAAAAGCAATCGCTACTGCCATCAGAACAACAATCGTAATTTTAATGTTTTTAATTAATTGTTTGTTCTTTTTCATATGTTTTTTTATTAATAATTATAATCTAAATTATCAAGTATTGCTTCTTTTTCAGGATGTGGATAAGTTCCTCCTTGGAAGTTGTAAAACCAGCTATCAACATGCTCCGCACTAAAATCACTTTCATCACCACTTACCACTTGTGTAATCACATAATAGTGTACTGCTTGTAATCCTGCGGTAGTATCAACAAAACTCTTTTTGCTGGTTTCCCCGAGTAAACTAAACGGTCCTCCGGTTTTACTTCCCCTATATATTTTGTACTTTGTGACATTGCTTTGATCGGTATCCCAAGTTAATGTGAGTTCGCCAACATCAGTCGCCTCAGTTTTTATGTTATAGGGAGTTGGCTCTAAATCCATCGTTATCTTCACTTCCCTGCTGTATCCGCTCTCTTCTCCATCTACAACTTGAGTAACAGCTAGATAGTGTGATCTTCCTCCTTCAAGGCCAGTTACAATACCACTTGTTCTTTCCGTAATTCCTACTTCGGTATAAGGGCCACCAGATTTTGTCGCTTTATAGCCTACAAAATACTCTGCGTCTGGATCTCCTCTCCAAGTAAGCCTTACCTCTCCGTATCCAATAATTGCTGCCCTTAAGTTTGTTGGCGCATCAGCTGCCCCCTCTTCAAGATCTTCTAAATCATTAATTTTCTTCCGTAGTTCTTGCAGATCCTTTAAAATTGCAAGGAGTTTTCTCTGAATTTCTGCTTTTTTGACCGGATCAATAATCCTAATAACCACTTCTCCTTCTAGTATTTTGTTTAACTTCTTTACCGTTTGTATTTCTACAATTCCTGTTGGGCTAGTAATGCCCCAAGGATGAAGTATTTCACTAGCATATTTTTGTTGAAACTTCTTTACTGCATTTCGGGTTATGTTCCCAAACGTTTCAACCTCGTTTCCTGGAGAACCAACACCAGCATTTGCCAGTCTTGTTTCCGGATCAGCATTAAGAATAATTTGCAGATACTTTACATCAATTCCCTTGTCTCTAAACCTTAAATATCTTGTAAAGCGAAAACTTTCTGGAATACCAGGAAAATTAACCTCTACCATATCTCCTTCAAGCATCTCTTCAACTTCAGTAAGTAATGCGCTTAATCTGCTTTTAATATCATCTAGTTCTTCTCTTATCTCTGCCTCTACCCCAGCGTAAGTTGGAGTAATAAAAAGGAAAAGAGCACAAAACAGTGTTATTCCTAAAAATATTTTTTTGATCATATTTTTGACTTTAGTGAATAATTTAAATTTTTATACACCTTACAGAGATTGCTCCCCCTTTTGGTAAGATGTTTCGATTAATACCAAAAAATCCAAAGTAAAGTTGTCTGCTCCAAGCTGATGCTCCGGATTCTGATGATGTCCAAAAACTTGCTCCTCTGGAAAGCCCGCTATACGTGCCATCATCTTCTCTTCCTCCTGCTGGCAGTGCATTAAATCCTGAAGAGTTATTTCCATCCCATCCGGATTGAGTTTTTAATTTATTTCCTTCTTTTGTTCCTCTCCAACCTGTTTTATCGATATCTGCTTCTTTAATACCAAGTTCACTTTCTAACGTCTTAAAGTCGTTGTCTGTAGGAAGCTTAAATCCGCTTGGACAAACTGAATTTGCTGCTTGAAAATTATACAAAACTCCATACTTCTCACAATTTGCATCACTATCTGCATAACACCACCCGCCTTCAGTCTGGTAGTTCATGTTTCTGTCCATCCAACACTGTGATCCTATCTCTACCAAATCATAGGTTTCGTTGTTTCTAATATCTAAAAATTTTGCTTGTCCTTGGCAAGGATTGGAAACAGTTGGTGTTGGGTCTGGATCTGGAGTTGGGTCTGGATCTGGATCAGATTCTTCAGAATCTGGGGTTGGGTCTGGATCTGGGGTTGGGTCTGGATCTGGGGTTGGAAGAGGTGGAACAGTAGGTGGTTCAGAAAGAACAATAACAAAATCTCCCCTAAGAATTGCATTTAGTTTTTCTCTTGTTTTGGTTCCTACAAATCCAGTTGGAATTGTCAGTCCTATTGGTGTTAGTACTTCATCAATATATTTCTGCTGAAATCTTCTTGCTGCAGCAAAAGTTGCTGGTCCAAAATATATCGTCTCGTTTCCTGGAGAACCAGGACCGGACTGATTTACGGTTGTCGCGGTATCTTTATTTAATACCATTTGAAGATAACGCACTTCCTCTCCTTTCGCTCCCTTTGAAAGGTTTTTAGTAAATAAAAAGTCACTAGGTATCTCCCCTTTTGGTGTTGAAAGTGGCGGTGTTGGAGGAGGTGGTTCCATACCTAAAATACCCATCAGTTCTGCAAGAACACTTTCAAGTTCTTTTAATTCATCATAAAACTGCTCTCTTTCTGCAGAAACAAAATTAATTCCTGAAAAAAGAAAAGCAAAAATTAGAAGACTAATAGATAGTTTTTTAAACATGTTTTGTTTCTACCTTATTTTATACTTATTTTTATCTAAATTATTAATCTTTTTTTATTATACCAAAAAGAAAAGAACAATCAATGATAGACTATTTACTTTTCTGTGATATCATTATATCAGTACTCTCTCATAGAGTGTAGGAGGATAAAAGGAGGTTGGGGAAAATGAGAACTAAAGAAAGATATAAAGTCAAAGAGCAGTTTTCTTCTTTCCCCCAAAACGAAGTAGCAGAAATGGGAGATAAAATAGAATCTATCCTTTCTAAAGAAAAAATTACTGCAAAAGAAAGGGAAATTCTCGAGTTTCTTAAAACATATCTACTCTTTCGAATAAATATCCCCAAAGGAGAGGATAATCCCTATTTAAATCCTTTGAATGAAGCAATTGGAAAACCCGTTCTCCCAAAAGAAGAAATGCAGATACTATGTTTCTGGGCTAGGGGATCACGAAGAAACACAAAAGAATTACTCTCCAAAATCGATACAGAAATTCTCTATGAGAGAATTAGAGAAAAACTTGAATAGAAAAAATCCTCCTGCAAAAAAAAGAACACTTCTTTTTTAAAAAGTGTTCCTCCCCTTTGAGGCGTATAACTACGCCTCTTTCTATATCATCTCTATCCTCTCTTCTATTTCTTTTTTAAGATCATTAATTGTATTAATAACATTCAAAATGATAGCCCTTGCTTCTGTATTTTCTTCTAGGGCATCTAAAAACTTTTCGGCAAAAAAATCTAGTGTTTCTAGTCTTCTTTTTTGTGTATTTAGCTTTTTTAATTCTTCTTCTTTTTCTTTAATATCTTCACTTACTCTTTCTTCTAAAACATCAATGGTATTTAAAATACTAATCAGCGTTTCTTTTGTCGTCTCATTATTAGCACTACTTAACAGACTTTCTACGAATTCTTTAATTCCTACTATCCTTTCTTTTTGCTTTCTTAAAGTATCCAGATTAGATTTATTTTCCTGAGTAGTTGTTATTATAATTTCCTCTTCTTCCTCCTCCTCTTCCTCTTCTTCCTCCTCTTGTGAAGGAGGTGGCGGAGAGCTACCTCCCCCACCACCGCGTGGAATTGGTGGAGGAGTTAAATTCATTGTAAAAAGTACCTCCTTTTCTTCATCTTCAACAATAAAACTCCCACTATAATTATCATATCCTGATTTTGTAGCTCTAAACCAGTAATTCCCATTCTCTAAGCTCTCAGTAACAACGCCTTCTTCATTAGTATTTTCACTTTCTCCTAAAATTTCGGTCATCTCACTATCAAGAAAAAATTGTATTGAAACTCCACTTAAACTATTTCCTTCCCTTAATGTTACAGGGTATGTTTTAGAAATAGCGGTAATTACAATACTATCAAAAGGACCATCAACTGAGGTTGCTGTCACCGTTGCTACTCCTTCGCTGTTTAAAGAGGTAATTAAACCGTTTTCTGTAACTGTAACAATGCTATCGTCACTTACGGTAAAAAGAACGCTTTTATCAGATGCTTTTTCTGGAGTAAATCCAAAAGTTAGTTGGAGATCATCTCCTTCTGCAAGATCCTGATCTTCTTCATTTATCAAAAGTTCTGTCACTTCTCTGTGTAATACTTCAAAAACACTTTCATCTTCTATCTCGTCTATTGTAATTTTTACAGTATAGAGTCCCTCTTCTTCAATTGGTGTAACATTTTCCGGTTCAAAATCTAAAAATCCGGTAGTAAAAGTTACTGTTTCGGTTGTATTGTAAAGAATATCTTCTGTACTCGTAACAAAAAGATCTAAATCATATATTCCGTCAAGTAGATTACCGTAAATATCGGTGGCATTTCTAATCTCAAAAACAGGAACATAATTTAAAGGACTATCAACAGTAACATCAAAATATGCCGCGGTTGTAGAAAAAACAGAAAAACTAACTGCTGTTGTAAAATCCCCGACCATATTGCTTGCAGAAACAGTTACCACTCCATTATAATCCCCCGCTGTCGTTACTACTCCTAAATTGAAATTAACAAGAGTGGTTTCTCCCCCTGTCACCGA
>CAYQSS010000022.1:0-693 GCA_964420305.1 uncultured Candidatus Saccharibacteria bacterium
AATAATGGTGCAGTGAAAAAACAAATTGGTATTTTTGCTGACAGTGTTTACTTTGCAAGTGGCAGATTAAGCAAAAAGCTTGTTGTTCGCTTTAACGATGATTTGGGAATTTTTGAAATTATGAAAAATTCTCAAATAACTCACAAACATCTTCCTCTAAGAACTTATGAACACACTCCTAGTTTCAGATATAATAAAAGCGGAAATCTCTCGGGGATAAGACGAGGAAGATATTTTTCTTTCACAGACATCCACAGTTTTTGCAAGGATCATAGGCAAGGGCTAGAAGAATATCAAGAAATTCATCGAAAGTTAATTGAAATTGCAAAAGAGGTCAATATTAAAACAACATCGCACTTCAAAGTAACAGAAAAATACTATTCTGATTTTAAAGATACCATTAAAAGTCTAATCCCTCCGGAAGAAGAAATATTGGTTGAAATTAACCCCTCGCAACGCCAATACTGGGCAATGAAACATATCATTTGCACCGAACATCCACAAAAACTTTTTCATGTTCAACTTGATTTTGAAAATTCAAAAAGATTTAAAATATTTTATAAAGATCAAGACGATAATGAAAAGAATTGTGTAATTGTTCACACTTCTCTTGGATCAATCGAAAAATGGATGATTATTATCCTCGAAGATGCCTTAAAGAAAGAAACCCCCGTTTTACCGTTATGGATTTCT
>CAYQSS010000022.1:793-7033 GCA_964420305.1 uncultured Candidatus Saccharibacteria bacterium
ATTCCGTTCTTTACAAGGATTACTTCTCTCTAAAAGACCTGTCTTTAGAGGAAGAAACTAATTAAGAAAGGAGAGTTTAAAATGAATCGACAAGATATCAAAAAATCAATTGATTCAAATTTCTTAATTCTTGACAAAAATGGAACAGAAACACCCGTTTCTTTGAGAAATCTTGATTCACTTGATTTCTCAAAAAATAGGAGCCTTGAAGCACTTGTCAGAGCAGAATTTGAGAAAGGAATTGTTAAAAACGAACTACCATCTATTCGAGCAATGCAAGAACTTGAACTCGTTGGTTACGAGCCAGCTAGCGACAAAGGTCACTTCCGTTTCTATCCAAAAGGAGCCCTCATATTTGACTTGTTGCGTCTCTGGGCGGAGGAAATCGCGATAGACCGGCTAGGCGCTTATGCAATTGAAACTCCATTAATCTATAATTGGGATGAACCAGATATTAGAAGTCAATCTGAATCTTTCCACGAAAATCACTATACTGTTCATCTCCCAGACAAACCGGAGAAAAAGTTTATCCTTCGGTTTGCAGGAGACTTCGGTCTCTTTAGGTTAATGAAAGATACTCAGCTAACTTATAAACATCTTCCTGTAAGACTTTATGAGTTTGCGCCAAGTTTTCGCTACGAGTCAAGTGGAAACCTCTCTGGACTTAAAAGATTAAGAGGTTTCTGGATGCCCGATGTCCACAGTTTTTGCACTGATTTAAAGGAGGGAATTGAAGAATACAAGGAAATATACTACCGCTATACCGAGCTAGTAAACGGAATGAACGTACAATATGCTGTAGCTTTCAGGGTAGTAGAAGAATTCTATTGTGAGAACAAAAAAGAAATCTTAGAAATGATTAGCTACAGCGATTCGCCGGTGCTTATCGAAACTCTGTCGAAAATGAAGCATTACTGGGTAATGAAGCATGAAATTAACACTATCGATAATCTAAACGGCGTATGTCAAACTTCCACTGTTCAACTTGATGTGAAAGATGCCTCTCTTTACGGTATAACTTATACCGATCCCAACGGAGAAGAAAAAGGATGCACCATAGTTCACAGCTCAATAGGATCTCCAGAAAGATGGATATTCTCTATCCTCGAAGATGCCTTAAAGAAAGAAACCCCCGTTTTACCGTTATGGATTTCTCCTGTTCAAGTAAGAATCATTCCCGTTTCTGAAGAAAAACACCTGAACTTCTGTCTGGAAATCGCAGAAAAACTGAAAAGAGAAAAGATAAGGGTGGACATCGATGACAGGAAGGAATCTTTAGGAAAAAGGATAAGGTATTCTGAAAGAGAGTGGATCCCTTACGTTATCGTTTGTGGCGATAGAGAACTTGAAAACAGTTGTTTTCCGATAAGGGTTCGCGGAGCAGAGCAAAGAGAAATGTCGCTTTCTGCTTTAGTGAAACTAATCAAAGAAAAAACAAAAGGGATGCCATTCCGTTCTTTACAAGGATTACTTCTCTCTAAAAGACCTGTCTTTAGAGGAAGAGATTAATTCCCCAAAGGAGGTGAGAAAAAATTTCTTACCTCCTTATTTTTTTATAGTCCTTTTTCTTTTCCAAGGAAATAAAAAATATTCTAGTATGAAGAGAAAGGCTATAATTAGTGCGCTAGAAACTGCAATCGAAATCAATGACGCATAAAGCATGCCTGGATTAAGTCGATAAAGAGCAATTGTAATAAGTTGCCCTATTCCTTCTCGAGCTCCAAGCCATTCGCCAATGGTAGCACCGATAATACTTGCAGGTATCGCTAGTTTCAATGATAAAAAAAGATAAGGAACGGCTAATGGAATACGAATCATTGTAAGTGTTTGTAACTTACTGGCACCTATGACTTCCATAATTTCTAATAAATTTTTATCAGTCTCTTTAAAAGCGCTATCTATACTAATTAGAGTCGGGAAATAACATATTAACGCTGATATAAAAATAATTGACAAAAAAGATCCTTGACCAAAAATAAGCACAATCGCAGGCGCAAACCCAACAATTGGAAAAGAATTAACTGCAAAAGCCAAAGGAAGTGTTAAATTTCTAATGGCTGGTAAAAAAACAAAAATAGAAGCCATTAGAATTGCAGCAGAAACTCCCAATAAAAGGCCCAAGAAAGCTTTTCTTAATGTGTGAGAAAGTTCTTTTAGAATATTTTTTCCATCACTTAAAAACGTTCTTGCAATTGTGAGAGGTGTGGGAATAAATGCCTCAAGAGATGTTTCATTGTTTGTAATGCGCTCTCTATCTATTTTACCTTGCAAAATTTGCCAGGAAAATAAAAGTAGAAAAATAAATAAAATAGAAAAAAATATATTTCTAAGCATAACCTTTTTTTAATAATTGTCTCACATTTTTTATTTTTGAAAAAAAATTTTGAGTAAATTTATCTTCTAGACTTTTTTTTCTCCCAAAATCAACATCTACCTCTCCAATAATTTTTCCAGAAAAACCTGCTATAACATAAACTCTATTTGATATAAAAACTGCCTCTTCTATGTTGTGAGTAACAAAAACAATTGCTTGTTTCAGCTTATTATGGATATCAATCAGTTCAAGATTTAATCTTTCTCTTATGATCTCATCAAGAGCAGAAAATGGTTCATCCATTAAAAGTACTTTTGGATTATAGACAAGAGCACGTGCAAGCGAAACTCTTTGTTTCATTCCTCCCGATAATTGTGATGGATAAAGCTCTTCAAAGCCCTTTAAGCCAACAATATCAATCAATTCATTAATTCTTTCTTCATCATTAATTTTTTTTACTTCAAGAGGTAGCCTAATATTAGATCTCACATTTCTACTTGGAAGCAAGCTTGGTTCTTGTGGAACTAGACCAACGCATTTTTCTTGATATATAATCTCACCTTTATCTGGAAAAATTATATTACTAATTAATTTTAAAATGGTTGTTTTCCCACACCCAGATGGACCGATAATAGAAATTATTTCCGAAGGATAAATGTCCAAATTTATATCATTAACACCACCAATAACTTTTTTATTTTCGTAATAATTAAAAGAAACATTTTTTAAGGTTATAAGTGGTTTCATTTTTTTAATATATTTGGTTGAGTATTGAATAATCTATTATTTCATCTATCTCTGGAACGCGTGATATTTGTCCTAATTTATAATATGCTTCTGCAAAATTTATTATTTGTTCGTCATATATCCATCCAATATTATTTTCATCAAAAAGATAATTGGATTTTTCAATGAGCCACAACTCTTGTTCTTTGTCAAAATTTGGACCACCACATCTTTTGTCCAAAACATTGTTTGCGGCTTCTTCTGGATTTTGTTTTACAAAATTTATACCAATAATTGTTCCCTCCATCCATCTTTTTAGTTCATCTTTTCGCTTTTCTAAGGTACTGTTTTTTGCAATTGCAACTGTTGACGGCTGACTAAATCCTGGTAATTCTCCAGCACTTATAAACTTATAATCAATTCCAGCTTTTTCTACTTCATAAGCCTGAGTTGTCCAATAAGAAGCAAGTGCATCCACTTGATTTGCTAAAAAAGAAGATGCATCAAATCCGACAATTATTATATTTAAATCATCAACAGAAACACCCGTGTAATCTGCAATAGCATATTGAATTACGGAGTCAGCAGTAATCCCTATCCTAAATTTCGAACCATCTTCTTTTCTTTTTAGAGCAAGATCTTCAATTTTTTCTATTCCAGAATCTTTTCGGACAATAAACCCAAAGGGGTTTTCGTTCCAAAAAGCCGCAAAGGCTTTCATTTTAAGTTGTTCGTTTGCAGATTCTTTTGTAATTCCTCTCAGAAGCGGGATAATATCTCCATCAAGTGCTATATCTAAGCTTTGGTCTTGCGCCACAGCATTAGTAGCAATAATAAAAGAAGCTCCTGTTGGTCCTCCGGGAATAAGCTCAACATCAAGACCAAGTTCTTCATAATAACCATTTACAATAGCAGAACAAACTCCTGCGAATTGTCCGTTTAAAAGCCACCCTGCTTGAACTCGAACTTTATCTAAATCATTTTCTTCTTCCGATGGACTAAGAAAAAGATAAATTAATAAAATACCGAACAACAATAGAAATAAGATAAATATTATTTTTTTCATAATTTAGTTAATATTTTTATAATAAACCGGCATGAATTTTTCTTCGAAATTTGATAAAAAATTATATAAAACTTTTTTATTAGATGAAGGACAACAAGACCATTTTATCAGACTATCCATCTCTTTTTTAAATTCGGGATAATATTTCAAAAAAATACATCGGCAAGTCTTTAAATCTTGTGAATAAACATTTTCTTTCACCATAATCATGCCCAATCCCGCCCTTAAAAGCGTTCTTGTCATCCAAACACACCAAAACCTAATTGGACGTTTTTGAAAAAGATATTCACGATTTTTTATTTCTCCTTTAAATATTTTTTTTAAAATACTAATTTCCTTGGGCAAATCACCATAAAGAATCTTAGCAAGTTCTTTCCCTGGTTTAATTTTCTCTATTTCTTTAACAACGTCTTCTCCCGCTAAACAAACAGATTGTGTTTTGAGATAAACTCTTAAATTTTTATATTCATAAGAATTCAATAATTCTTCCTTTGCTAACACGGCAAGTTCGATCATTCCTATTTCTTTATATCTCTTTTCTAAATTTTTTGTTTCTTTTATAGTCCAAAGAAGATCTTTTCTCTCTATTTTTTTCTTTGTTATGGCAACATTATCAACGTCAGAGATAAAAGGTTTAGACCTTCCAACACTCACACTCCCTCTAATATAAAAACTTAGAAAGTTTTCTCCTAAGTTATTAATGTACAGATTTTTTACTTCATCAAGTAACTTGCGGTCTTTCTTTTTTATTTTTAAATAACTTGCATCATTTACAACATAGCCATTAGAATCAATTTTATACAACATAGGCCTTTTATATAATTATAACTTCTCCATCCTTAAGTGCTTTAAATAAAATCTTTTCTTTTATCATAAAATCAACAACAGTTTCTGCTCTCTCCGACTCTGGGTGATTAGACCTGTAATGAGGAACAATGGTATAATTAAGAATCCCTATTCCTTCCCATACAATGTTCTTTATTTCTTCATAGGGCATTATATTTATATCATCTACTATCTCTAGCCCTTTTAAACTTGGTCCGAGAACGCAAATACCTGCACTATAACCTCCGTAAACTAAGTTGTCATTTTTTTGAATCTCAAACAGTATTTTATCAAATCCACTCATTTTCATCGCTTGCCTTAGGACAAATGTATTTCCACCACGAACCCAAATCACACCATAGTCCAATATTTTTTCCTTAAGCTTTTCTTTTTTGTTGAAATATTCTTTTAAATCTACTTTTTCAACATTTAAACCAAACTTATTTAAGTCAATTATATCTTTTTCTTCGCTTTCTTTTCTCCTTTCTAAATCATCTGTAAAATCAAGTGCATTTGAAATGTAAGCTGCCTTCATGTTTGTAGAGGATATCATTTTCTCAAAGTCCTTTTCGCGATTCCCCATTCTATAAGAAGATAAATAAAACTTCATATTAATTAAATTAATTTATTTTGACACTAAATAAAAATATGTCAATACGTTTATTTCTTAAAAGATATATGCCAAATATATCCTGCGGAAACCACCCATAAAATGGTAAGAATAACAAGATAATCATTTAATATTGGATGAAAGTATACTCCGATAACAATACCAAAAGATATTAGCGCTAGTTTAAATATTCCCAGTTGCCACCATTTGTAAGTATATGATTTAAATATTTTCATATCTTTTTGTTAATATTAAAGCTTATTTTTAATAATTTTTTCAATGTTTTCCATAATTTCTTCTCTCCCCTCTTTTGTTTTTGCGGAGTATAAGAAAAGTGGGATGTCCGGTTCTTCTTCCTTAATCTCTGCAACTTTCTTTTCTCTGGCCATCTTTTTTAGTTTATCAATCTTATTACCAATAATATTAATATTATGATTATTCTCTTTAAGAATTCTTATCATCTCGCGATCTAGATCAGTTAGCCCAACCCTGATATCCGTAATTAAGAAAATTACCTCTGGTTTAACTTTTGATTTTTCAATATACCAGAGAATTCTCTTGGCCATCTTGTTTCTCATCTTTATCGAAAATTTAGAGTATCCGTATCCTGGAAAATCCACTAAATAGAAAGCATCGTTTATTCGGTAAAAGTTAGCTTCTTTGGTTTCTCCTGGATTTTTACTAACACGAACAAGATTC
>CAYQSS010000022.1:7133-9814 GCA_964420305.1 uncultured Candidatus Saccharibacteria bacterium
GTAAAAGTTAGCTTCTTTGGTTTCTCCTGGATTTTTACTAACACGAACAAGATTCTTTTTTTCTACTAAAGAATTAATTACGCTTGATTTTCCAGCATTAGAACGACCAAAAAATGCAATTTGTGGTAGTTTTAGATTATAATCATCTCCCACCACTCCTTTTACAAACTCAGCCTTTGATATTTTCATGCTTTTATTCTATCAAAAAAAGAGCTTTTTATAAAGCTCTTTTGGTTTATCAAAACACACCTTCTATTTCTTCTTTTTTAGAACCTTCTTTACCTCCTTCTTCTTTGCAGGTGCTTTCTCTTTCGCTTTTGGTTTAACTACGGGAGTCTTCTTTACCTTTTTATCCTCCTTCTTCTTTGAAACAACTTCCTTTTTTGCTGAAACAGTCTTTTTCTCTTCTGGGATTAAAGCAAGAAGCATCTTTTCCAGTTTGCTATTAATGCTTATCAGTTGATCGCCAAGCATCGCGATATCTGCTCTAGTAACTCCATTTTTTTCTTTACTGGGTTTCCTAGAACTGCCCCTTTCTTCTTCAACTTTTTCAAAACAAGAGCTGCAGTAGATCGGCTTATCTCCCGTTGGTCTAAACGGCACCTCACATCTTTTACCACAACTATCACACTGTGCTGAAAACATCGTTCTTGACTCTTTTTCTCTCCTCCCACCACTATTATTTCTCCTTCTTGAAGGAGCGCCTCCTTCTTTTTCAAAACAGAAGCTGCAGTAGATCGGCTTATCTCCCGTTGGTCTAAAAGGTACTTCACATCTTTTACCGCAAGCTGCACAAACCGCACTATGCATCTGAGGTCGTTCTCCACCACGCCTTGAATCTCGGTTTCTGGAAAAATTTTTCATAAAATTTACTTAGTTAATATAATCTAACTTACTTAGTATGATTCATAAATGAATAAATAGCAATGCAAATCCCTATCCATATCTTTTTATAAAAAAAAGAGGTCTTGAAATTACAAGACCTTTTTAGATAAAATCCTCGCTATAAGGGTTCTCTATCTTCTTAACTCCCGCCGAAGTATCACTAACTCCGGCATATAGATGATAGTCGTAATCCAACTCTCCTGGGAAAACAACATCTTCAAGAAAAGGAGTTTTTGATGATGTCTCTGGAAAATCACTACGAACAGCTACTACCTTAAAGTTTTCTACTGTTTTTGTATACGGTTCAAATTCAAACGTCATCGCAGAATATTTTTTTTCTTTCTTTTGATCAATACTTGCCCGATGTCCCAGAACAGCGATCTTCCCACTTTTTAGAAGTTTTGCACCATTTACGCCTTCCCACTCATTACTTTCTAAATCATCCTTAATAATTTCTGCTTGAGATATATTCTTTTCATTTATATCTTCAAGCTTCCTTATTACCGTAAATCCAATTCTGCCTTTTTGATGCTCTCTTCCTTGAGGTCTTGTAAAAACGCCTATCCTTCCATCGGAAAGACCCACTATTCTAATATCTTTCATCATCTCTGGACCAACGGCAAATTTTTTAAGACTTTTTATACTTTCCCCTCGGAAAAAAACTGTTCTAAATTTTTTCCTTCCTGGCTTTCCAAAAACCTCTACCCCACCAAGAACAAGCTCCTTGCCAATATACGTCTTAAAGGGGTCTTCTAGTGGAAAAACAGGAAAGTTTTTTACAGGAAACCAACAGTCTTTTTTTTCAACAAAAAACTGTGAATAAGGATGATACCTAGAATCTTGATAATTAATTCCCCTTTCTTCTACTCTTGCGATAATATATTCTTCATCATCAATTCTAAGTGGCCCCGTAGGATTATATACATCCTTTCCTTTTACTCCCTCAAATTTTAGTATTTTCCCCATCATTTTTTTCTCCTTTCTTTAGTTTTTAAGGAACATTCTCCTTTTACTTAGTATTATAGGGTATATCCTAAAAAACAAAAGCATTTTATTCTATTTTGATAAAATTTTGTAAATAAAATCCCGCCAGAGGTCTTGCGACATGGCGGGAAACATTGGGCCTGCTGAGCCTATCTTAACCAGAAAAAGTGTATTAATGCCACTAGTGCCAATACGTAAAGCAACCAGTGAACTTTTTTCGCTTCCCCAGTAACTGCTTTCACTAAAGGGAAAAGGACAAATCCCGCAGCAATACCATCGGCAATGCTGTAGGCCAGAGGCATGATAATGATTGTTAAGGAAGCCGGAAGTGCTTCCGTAAAATCTTCAAAATTAATTTTCATCACGGAAGCCATCATCATCACTCCAACAATAATTAGTGCTGGAGCAGTTGCCTCTGCAGGAACTAGTCCAGCAAGAGGTGCAAGGAAAAGCATTAAGAAAAAGAGTATACCGGTAATCACAGAAGTAAATCCGGTACGTCCTCCTTCAGAAATACCTGCTGTTGATTCGATATAGGTAGTTACAGTACTAGTCCCAAGGAGAGATCCTCCTGCAGTACCAATCGCATCAACAAGCATCGCTTTATTCACCTTCGGTAATCTTCCTTCTTTGTCTAGATATCCGGCTCTTTCCCCGGTTCCTAGAAGAGTTCCCATTGTGTCGAAAACATCAACAAACAGGAAAGAGAAGATTACAAAAAACGGAATAGCAAGTGCAGCTCTTAAGTCAAGCTGCATAAATGTTGGCGCAATGCTGGATGGTAAACCAATGATGTCTCCTAGTCCAGTAGG
>CAYQSS010000023.1:0-9352 GCA_964420305.1 uncultured Candidatus Saccharibacteria bacterium
AATTAGAAAAACTACCTCTCAGTATACGCCTTATAAAAGAAACTCACAGGATATTACTTTCTGGTGTTCGAGGGAAAAATAAATTACCGGGGAAAATTAGAAAAAGTCAGAATTGGATCGGTGGATTAGATATTACCGAGGCTTCTTTTATTCCGCCACGTTGCGATGAACTGGCAATACTTTTGGCAGATTTTGAAAAATTCTGGCACAACAAAAGTCTAGAAATGCCGATTTTAATAAAGATTGCTATTTCTCACTATCAATTTGAGACCATTCATCCCTTTTTAGATGGAAATGGAAGGACAGGACGCCTGATTGTTATTTTACAACTTATTGAATCAAAAATTCTTAATAAGCCAACTTTCTATCTGTCATCTTTTTTTGAAAAAAATAGAAGCCTGTATTACGACTCTTTAATGACGGTTCGACAAAAAAATGACTTAGAACAGTGGATAAAATTTTTCTTAAATGGAGTTATCGAAACCGCAGAAAACAGCATTAAAACCTTTAAGAAAATTATTGAGATAAAACAATGGTATGAAAAAGAAATTATGACAATGGGCGTGAAATCTAAAAATGGTCAGAAGTTGCTTCTTTTTCTCTTTTCCCGGCCGATTGTTAATACAAAAACTGTTTCAAAGGAATTGGGTATTAGTTTTAACAGCGCCAATCGACTCATTGGTTCTTTCATAGAATTAAAGATACTAAGCGAAACTACTGGATTTTCGAGAAACAGGCTGTTTACAATGAAAGAGTACTTAAGACTCTTTAAATAGACAAAAAAGAGGAAATAAGATAGAATATTTTCACTTATGAAAGAGAAAGTAATAAAAATACTAAAAGAAATTACCGACGAAGAGCCAAAAGTAGAGCAGGCTCAGAAAGAACATGGAGATTATGCTTCAAATATTGCTTTTTTGTTAGCGAAAAAAGAAAAGAAAAATCCTGCAAAGGTTGCCAAAGAACTAATCGCTAAAATAGACTCTCAGTTTTTCTCTAAAATAGAAGAAAAAAACGGATTTTTAAACTTTTTTTTATCCGATAAGGCTCTAGAAGAAGAGCTCCTGGAGGTTTTACGCGAAAAAGAAAACTACGGAAAAGAAATGAGTGGAAAGACGGTTGTAATAGACTACTCTTCTCCCAATATTGCCAAGTCTTTTGGAATTGGGCATCTTCGATCAACAATAATTGGTCAATCACTCTATAATATCTACCAGTTTCTAGGATGGAAGACTCTAGGGATTAACCATCTCGGAGACTGGGGAACACAGTACGGCAAACTTCTCTATCAGATCAAGAAAGAGGAGAAAGATCCAGAAAAGTTATCAATAAAAGAGTTAGAGGAACTCTACGTTCGTTTCCACAAAGAAGCAGAAGAAGATAAAGAGATGGAGACAAAAGGGAGAGAGTGGTTTTCAAAGTTAGAGAAAGGAGACAAGGAAGCAAGGAGAATATGGGAGATTTGCCGAGAAAAGAGCTTAAAAGAATTTCAAAAGGTATATGACGATTTAGAGATTAAAATCGATTATGTTTTAGGAGAAAGTTTTTACGAAGACAAACTTTCTGCTGTTGCAAAAGAAGCGATCGAGAAAAAGGTTGCTAAAAAGAGTAAAGGAGCCTTTATTATCGAGTTTGATGATATGCCCCCGGCCATGATTTTAAAATCTGATAAAAGTACAACTTATCTTACCAGAGATCTTGCTGCAGCGAAGTATCGTTTGGAACAATTTTCTCCCGATCTTTTAATTTATGAGATAGGAGCAGACCAGATACTTTATATGAAACAACTGTTTATGAGTGTTGAAAAACTTGGTTGGGCAAAGAAAGAGAAGTTTTATCATGTTCCACATGGTATGTTTCGTTTAAAAGAAGGGAAGTTTTCTACAAGGAGAGGAAGAACAGTACACTTAGAAGATGTTCTTAGTTTAGCAAAAGAAAAAGCAAAAGAGGTTATTGAATCTTCAGCAACAACAAAAGACCTTTCTTTGGAAGAGAAAAAAGAAATAGCAAGGCTTGTTGGTATTGGAGCGGTAAAGTATAACGACTTGAAGCGTCATCACAAAAGAGATGTTATTTTTGATTGGGATCAGGTTATTACTCTAAAGGGAGATTCGGGGCCCTATTTACAATATACCTGTGTTCGTTGCAAAAGCATCTTGAAAAAAGCAGGAAGTTATGAGATAGATATTGAAAAACTAGAGGAAGAAGAAAAAGTTCTTGTAAAAAGAATAACTCAGTTTAAAGAAACGGTTAAAACTGCAGCAGATACATTTTCACCAAACGTTATTGCTGAATATGCTTTTAAGCTAGCAAAAGAATTTAACCACTTTTATGACACTTGTCCTATTTTAGAAAACAGAAAAAGAGTAGCTATCACTGAAGCGGTTTTGATAGTTCTTACTCAATGCCTCTATCTTTTAACAATTTCTGTTCCAGAAAAAATGTAATTATGAATCAAAAAAGTGTTTATTCCCAGAACGAAGAAAAAGTTTTAGATTTTTGGGAGAAGAATAAGATTTTTGAAAAATCTGTAGAAAAAGAAGCTCCAAAAGGTGAGTATGTTTTTTACGATGGCCCTCCTTTTGCAACCGGGCTTCCTCATTACGGACATCTGGTAGCGAGTATTATGAAGGATGCTGTTCCAAGATACTTTACGATGAAAGGCTACCGGGTGAAAAGAAGGTGGGGTTGGGATTGTCACGGCTTGCCAGTTGAAAACTTAGCCGAGAAAGAGCTGCAGCTAAAAAACAAACAGGACATAGAGAGTCTGGGAATTGATAAGTTTAATAATTACTGTGAAAGTATTGTACTAAGATACGCGAAAGACTGGAAAGGAACGATAAAGAGAGTTGGGCGATGGGTGGATATGGAGAACGATTATAAAACGATGAATCCGGAGTACACAGAATCTATCTGGTGGGTTTTTAAGAAACTTTTTAATAAAAACTTGATTTATAAAGGATATAAGTCAATGCATATTTGTGGTCGTTGTGGAACAACCCTTTCTAACTTTGAAGTGGGGCTTGAATATCGGGACATAAAGGATCTTTCGGTAATTGCTAAGTTTGAGCTTATTGATGAACCAGGAACGTATGTTTTGGCTTGGACTACTACTCCGTGGACTTTAATCGGTAATGTAGCGCTCGCGGTAAAGAAAGAAATAACATACGTTGTTGTTAATCTTGAAGGTAAAAAATATATTTTAGCAAAAGAGAGGGCAGAAGAAATTCTTCAAGGAAAGGTAGAAAAAGAGATCAAAGGGAAAGATCTTCTTGGAAAAAGATATCGTCCACTTTTTAACTATTATTCTAACGATGAAAGTTTAGAAAACAGAGACAACGGGTGGAAGATTTATGCAGGAGACTTTGTTTCAACCGAAGAAGGAACAGGAGTAGTACATATTGCTCCTGCTTTTGGGGAAGATGATCTAAAGATGAAGGAAAAATATAATCTTCCTTTCGTCCAGCATGTTGATATGTTCGGGAGATTCAAAGAGGAAACAGAAGAGTTTTCTAAAATGGAGGTGAAATCAAAAGATGATCATACTAAAGCAGATGTGGAGATTGTAAAGTACTTAGCTAAAAAGAATCTCCTTTTTTCAAAAGAAAAATATGAACACAGCTATCCTCACTGTTGGCGTTGCGGAACACCTCTTTTAAATTATGCGACCGACTCTTGGTTTGTAAAAGTAACAAGCATCAAGGATGATCTGGTTAAAAACAATCAGAAAGTACACTGGATTCCTTCCCATGTTAAAGATGGGCGATTTGGAAAATGGCTCGAGCAAGCACACGATTGGGCAATTAGTAGAAATAGATACTGGGGAGCACCTCTTCCGGTTTGGGAGTGTCAGGGGTGTGGAAAAGTAAAGGTTATCGGTTCTAAAAAAGAGCTAGAAGAAGTAAGTGGCAAGAAAGTTGAAGATCTTCACAAGCAGTTTGTTGATCAGATAACCTGGAAGTGTGATTGTAAAGGAGAAATGAAGAGAGTTTCTGAGGTTTTGGACTGTTGGTTTGAATCAGGCTCAATGCCTTACGCACAGATGAATTATCTAGGAGAGCCGTTAGATAATTTTGATCCAGAAAAAGGAAAAAACTTCCCAGCTCAGTTTGTTGCAGAAGGAATGGATCAAACTAGGGGTTGGTTTTATACTCTCATGGTTTTAAGTACCGCTCTCTTTAACAGAGAGGCGTTTGAAAACGTGATTGTTAACGGCATTATCCTTGCCGAAGATGGTCAGAAGATGAGCAAGTCTAAGGCAAACTATCCTGACCCAACATTTTTATTTGATAAATACTGTGCTGACGCGGTTAGACATTATCTGTTGGCTTCACCAGTTTTAGTGGGCGAAAACTTAAACTTTTCCGAAGAAGGAGTATTAGAAGTCTTACGAAAGAACGTGATAATTCTTTTGAATGTTCTAAATTTCTATAATCAGTTTGCAAAAGATATTTCTATCGATGAAAGTGTTAAGGCAAAGGACGTTTTAGATAAATGGATTATCGCTCGTCTTTATCAAACAATTAAAACTGTAGAAGAGAGCTTCAAGGAGTATAAAATTCCTCCAGCTTGTGACGCAATAACAACCCTTATTGATGATTTTTCTACTTGGTATATTAGAAGATCAAGAGAAAGATTCAAAGAATCAAATGAGGCGGTTTTAGTTGCTGGATATGTTTTGTGTCAACTGTCAAAGGTGATAGCTCCCATAATGCCATTTTTAGCAGAAGTAGTTTATCAGGAAGTAACGAGAAACAACTTTAAAGGTGATTTCTCGGTTCATCTTACTAATTATCCAGAATTTGAAGAGAAAATGATTAACGAAGATGTTTTAAAGGAGATGGAGAAGGTGAGAAATATTGTCTCTTTAGCTTTAAAAGAAAGAGCAGATGCTAAAATCAAGATAAGACAACCCCTCTCTCTTTTAACAATTGCGGAGGAAATAAAAGAAGAGTTTTTGTGCCTTATAAAAGAGGAGGTAAATGTAAAAGATGTTGTTTTTGATAATAGTCTTAAAGAAGGAGTGATTCTTGATATGAAGATAACAGAAGAACTTCAAAAAGAAGGAGATTTAAGAGAGGTTGTAAGAAGCGTTCAAAGTATGAGGAAGGAAGCAAAGCTCATTCCACAGGATAAGGTAAATCTTTTTTATAACGGAGGAGATCTTCTTAAAATTATTTTAAACGAAGAAGAATTTAAGAAAGAAACTGGAATAAAAGAAATCAAAGAAGGGGAATCAGAAAAACCCTTTGTGGAAAAGAAGATTAAGATTAGAGATCAAGAAATAACCGTTTCTCTTGCATAATTTTAATATTAATGCTATTTTTATTAAAAGTTTTTTAATAATAATAGACTTATGATTAAAAATTACATTAAAAGAGATGCTCTCAAAATACTTCTAGATTGGATAGATAGACCGGAAGTAATATCTATTAAGGGTCCGAGGCAGTCTGGGAAAACCACTCTTCTTGAGATATTGGAGGCCGAATTAAAAAACAAACAGGTTTACTATTTTTCGTTTGAAGATCGTAATCTCTTGAGTCAGTTTGAAGATAACCCAGTAGAGTTTGTGGAAGTTCTTCTCCAAAAAGAAAAGATCTTTCTTTTTTTAGATGAATATCAGTATGTAGAAGAAGGAGGACAAAAGTTGAAGTTAGTTTATGATAAGTTTAAAGAACGAGCAAAGATTGTTATTACTGGATCCAATTCGCTGGAACTTGAAGGATCAACAGCAAAGTATATGGTTGGTAGAATGTTTTCTTTAAACCTTTATCCGCTAAATTTTAAAGAATTTTTGCAATCCAAGGAAGAGAGGGTTTTTCGCTTGTGGGAAAGAAGAAACGAGGAAATAAAAAGTTTATTATGGGGAGATAAGAAAGACATGGGAGAACTTTCCGCTGATTCTTACGAAGACGAAATGAGAAAATATTGGGAAGAGTACTGTCTTTATGGTGGTTATCCAGCGGTAGTAGGGGAAAAAAACAAGGAAAGAAAAAAAGATATTCTTGATTCACTTGTCCAGACTTATATAAACAAAGACATAACCTATCTTTTAAAAACAGAAGATATAAAGAAGTTTCGTGATATAGTTCAAATTCTAGCTGGGCAGACCGCACAGATTGTGAGTTACAAACAACTCTCAAATGACACAGGAACTTATTTTGAAAAAATTAAACATTTTCTTTCGGTGTTAGAAGAAACATTTTTAATAAAAAGAATTTATCCCTATTATTCCAACCTAACTACCGAATTAAAAAAGACTCCAAAGTGTTATTTTTTTGATTCAGGACTGAGGAACTCTCTTCTTTCAAGTTACGGAGAAATACGTATTAGACCGGATAAGGGGGAGATTATAGAATCAGCTTTTTTATTCAATATGGTTGCTTCTCTTAGAAGAGAAGAAAAGATTTCCTTTTGGAGAACTACTGGAGGAGCAGAAATTGATTTTATAATCAAGAAGGAAAGAAAACTATATCCTATCGAAGTAAAGTACAGCAAAAGCAGGGGTAGTGTTTCTCGAAATTGGTATAGTTTTATTGAGAGCTACAATCCAGAAAACTTTTTTGTGCTTACAGACGGATATTGGGAGCAGAAAAAGATAGGCCAAACAAATATTTATTTTGTTCCGGTTTGGTATTTTTTCTCTAGTAATTTTTTTGAGAAATAAAAAATGTTCACGAATCACAAAACAGAAGGAATAATTATTGGTTCCCGTAAAAGACGGGATGCTGATGAAATCTTTACTCTTTATACAAAAGATTTCGGTAAACTAGACGTAATCGGGAGATCAATAAGAAAAAACGGTTCAAAACTGAAAATGGGCATGTCTCTTTTTTCTTTGGTAGAGATCTGTTTTATTGAAGGGAAGAGTTGTAATACTTTGACAGATGTTAATCTAATAAATAGCTTTAAAGAAGCAAAAAAAGATTTAGGGAAACTTTCACTTTTTTATCGTATGGCAGAGGTTGTTTCATCACTTATTTACGAACAAGAAAAAGATAAGAAAATATTTTTGCTACTTAAAGAAAGTTTTTCTAAAATAAACGAGTTGTCTTTCTCAAAAGATAAGTTAAAACTTTTTTATTGTTTCTTCACCTTTGATTTACTTTATTTTTTAGGCTATAAGATGTATATTGAAAAGTGTGCTTCTTGTGGCGACAGCGTGGTTAACGACTGCTACTTTAAACCACAAGAAGGAGGAGTTGTTTGTAAAAAGTGCTTTTTGTTAAAACCAGGAGGAATATATCTTGAAGACGTTGATTTATTGAAAAAGTTCTTTGAGAACAAATCAGAAAAAGCCCTCCTTAAAAACACTCACCTTTTCATTTCTATATTAGAAAATTATCTTAAATTTATCCCAGAAAAAAGTTTTAATAGTTAAAAATATGTTAGATCCTCAAAAGCTTAGAAAAATAATGTTTATTCTCCTTGGACTGCTCCTTATTGTCGGTCCTTTGGGGTATTTTTTTTACCAACGAAATATTTTTGGGCAAGATAAACTACGTTTTGACATTACTGCTCCAGATACGGTAGATGCTGGCGAAGAAGTGGAATACATCGTCCGATATAGAAATAACAGTGATACACGACTAGAAGAGGTGGTTCTTACCTTTGAATATCCAGAGAATTCCATTCCTCTGGAAAACGAAGAAGATGAGAATGTGAAAAAAAGAGGAAATTTACGTCGTGAGATAAACGTTGAGGAATTAAATCCAGGAGAAGAGAAAATTTCTGTGTTTAAAGCCATCCTTTTAGGCAAAGAAGGAAGTTCTTTTGAGGCTAATGCGCTGATAAGGTATGTACCAAGGAATTTGGCAGCAAGGTACGAATCAAAAAGAGATCACGTTATTTTGATTGATAAAATACCGATTAGTTTTGATTTTCAGATACCAACAACGGTTGATCCTGATCGAGAAAACAGTTTTCGATTACGTTTTTCTTCTGAAATAGACTATCCACTTACTGATCTTGAAGTAAGATTTACTTATCCTTCGGGTTTTCGTTTTATAAGAAGCACTCCAGATCCGGAAACAGAAAGTAAAAGTATATGGACATGGCCTGTCCTAAACAAAGGCGATGATGGGACAATTGATATTGATGGTGTCCTATTAGGCAGTCCGGGGGATGCGAAAATATTTAATGCTGTTTTAGGCGTATACGTCAACGATAGTTTTATAACTCTAAAAGAAGCATCAAGAGGTACTGCTATTTCGAGAAGTAACTTAATACTCGACATGCAGGTTAATGGTAAAGCTGAATATGTCGCAAATCCTGGAGAACTTTTACACTATGAAGTGTTTTTCAGAAACATCGGGGAAGAAACCCTCGAAGAGCTCTTTTTACTTGTTGATCTTGATGGAAACACTCTTAATCTGAGTCAGGTTGAACCTATTGACGGAAGATTTCAAGAAGAAAGAGGGGTAATTATCTGGAGTCATACTTTTGATTATGCGTTGCTCTCTTTGAAAGAAAATGAAGATGGAAGAGTAGAATTTTGGGCAAGAGTTAGAGAAGACCTCCCTCATAATCCGGAAATAAAAGTAAAAGCATCGATCGAAAGAGCAGAAAAAATATTGGCAACCAAGGTAAACACAAGACTTAGTTTAACACAAGATATTGTCAGAGAAGGTTCTCCTTTTGAAACTACTGGGCCTTTTCCTTTTGAGAAAGGAGAAGTATCCAATTATGCTGTTCGGTGGAAAATAAGAAATTATTTTAACGATGTTCGCAGTGTTGTTATTAGGACAAAACTTCCCGAGGGAGCAAGGATCACGGGGAACAAAAGCCTAGAAGATGTTTTACTTTCTTTTAACTCTACTACCAGAGAGGCAGTGATGGATATAAGTGATATTTCTGCTGGGGAAACAAAGGAGATATTTTTTGAAGTAGAGATCAATCCCGAAAAAGATTTTGAAGAAGAAGATATTGTGCTTTTTGAGGGAGAGGTAAGAGCAGAAGATAGAAGAACAGAAGGGATTATAACTGCCGTTTCTGGAGCAGTATTTCTGGATCAGGTTTTAGAACTAAACTAAATGCATAAGAAGACTCTAAAAAACGGATTAAGGGTTATTACAATTCCTTTAAAAAACACACGTGTTGCTACTGTCTTTGTGTTGGTAAAAACTGGGTCAAAACATGAAGAGAAAAGTATCTCCGGAATATCGCATTTTTTAGAACACATGTTATTTAAAGGGACAAAGAGGAGAAATTCTCCTTTGAAGATTGCTGAAGTGTTAGATAGAGTTGGAGGGGTTTATAACGCTTTTACGGGACAAGACTACACTGGATATTATGCAAAAGTGGATACTTCTCATCTATCTCTTGCAATTGATTGGGTTTCTGATATTTATTT
>CAYQSS010000024.1:0-9029 GCA_964420305.1 uncultured Candidatus Saccharibacteria bacterium
TTTTTACTTTTTAACTTTTTAATTATTTGACTCATAGTTTTTTTCAACGGCCGTAGAACATTTTTCTTCTCTTTGTATCGACCATACTCCAAGGAAAAAATATTAAACGGTGTTGATATACTTCTTATTACTTTAATATTTTTTTATTATATCTTTTCTTTGCAATAATGCAAACAAAAAACAATACTTTGTTTGTAAAATTATTTTTTAAAATTAAAAAATATTTTTATTGTCTTCATTCTATCGCCAATAAAATTTCTGTCAAGCATTTTTAGAGAAAAAAATGCAAGACATAATGGTTTACTAGAATTGCTAAGAAGATAACACAAAAAACTATCACTTCATTTACAATCAGATAGACCACTCTGATCCTTTTCATAAGCAAAAATTTTAAAAGGAAAGAGAAAAGAAAAACTGTTGATATAATAATAGTAAGGTAAGTAATCGCCTTTCCTTGATTTTCTTTTATTTTCGCAAAGAAAGAGAATGGCTCTTTCTCTTCCTTAATTTTGATAACGCTTCTTGGCTCTCCAATAAGAAAAGTTCTTGTTTCGTCTTTTTCTTTTTCAAAAAAAGCAAAAGAGGATCTCTTTATCTCTTCCTTATCAGTATTCTCTTCTATTTTAGTATCGTCTTCTATTATTATAATATTGTCATCGTTAGAAAGGTCTGTATCCACTGTTTCCTTATACTCTTCTTCTTTTTTTATTTCTTCTCCTAAAATATCTTCTTCTGCTTTGTCTACAAAAACTACTTCGGTTTCTTCTTTTTCTTCTACTACAACTTCTTTTTCTCCTTCTGCTTTTGTTCCAAAAATCTGGACAACAAAAGTCGCTTCTTCTCCCTTATACTCTCCTTCTGCGGTTGCTATTCCAATCTCCTCAAATCTTTCGTTAATAATATTGTCCCTGTGTGTTGGTGATCTCATCCAGGCCTCATCTACTTCGTGACTCTCTTTAAAGTTGACCGCTAGGTTTTCTCCAGCATAAAGATAATCGTACCCAACCTTATCAAGCCAATACCAGGGAGTTAATCCTTCGGGAGATGTGTGTGCAAAGTAACCTTTTTCCGCCATATCGTTAGCCTTCATCTGTGCCGCTTCTCTTAACACTAAGTTAAAGAGAAGCATATCTACTCCCTCATCCCCTCTCCTTATATTAGTAAGTTCTACCAATTTCTCAGGAACAATAGTTGCTAAAAGATCTTCAAAAGATATTTTCCCAACAGAGTTTGCAATAAAAAGAAACTCAATAAACAAGGCCAAAAGAAAAAGAAGCAAAATGCTTCTTATCTTTAAAAAACAAGGGCTCCCTTTTTTATTATAGGGCTTGAAATACTTTTCAACTAAAAGAAAAATGTGTTTAATCTTCCTTTTCATATTTTAAAAGTATAACAAAAGTAATTTAATCTATCAATATAAAGAAAGGCCTCTCTTTCTATATTAAAGAGAGGCACTTTCCTTATCACAACTTTCCTCTATTGATTCAATCTTTCTTCAATTTCTCCTTTTATTTCCTGTGCTCTTTCTAACAACTCTTCTAAAGAGGCTCTTTCTTCTTCTGTTAGATCTTCAAGACTAAGCAGCATATTAATTGTTTCTTCTGAATTTTCTGCTCTCTCTTTCTGTTTGGTAAGAGCTACTTTAGCAACGATTTCTTCTAGCTCTTCTTCGGTTGCTTCTAGCTCTTCATCAATTGCCTCCTCGAGTTCTTCAAGTTCTTCAAGCAGTTCAAGAAGTAAGTTCTTTTTCTCTTCATCATCAGTTTCTTCAAGCAAAGCATTAACAATATCTTTCATTTCTTCTACCTTCTCCTTTCTCTCGTTTAGTTCATCCATCTCCTCTCTCTTTTCTTGCTCTTGTTCTTCATAATCTCTTGAATCTGTTTCTCCGAGAACTTCTCCCTGGGTATCGGTTTCTCCCAGAACTTCTCCTTCTGTTGTTGGAGGATTAGTATTAATTGGCCCTCCACCTGTGTCTGGTATATAGTTGCTATCACGAGTCATTTCTTCGTTTGCCCACCAAGGATCAAAGAGAACATTCACGCTTACTTTTTCTCTTGTTTCTTCTTCTGGTTCTTCACTAATCGCTGCATCCCTTGGTGGTCTTCCCTGCTCTGGTCCATCTGCACTTCCCCACCAGTTAAGTCTAGCGTCAACAACCTCTCCGTTATCATTTCTTACTCCATAGGCATAATTACCCGAAATACTATTGTTAGTAATATCAATTTTTGATCCGGTCGGCAGATTTCCATATTTCGAATCAACAAGATCATAAACACAAAGACCATTATCAAAACCAGTTATAGTATTTCCTTTTACATCAATTTCCAATGTTCCTGTTGGCCAATATGTTGTAGCTTTGTGCAATACAGCTATCCCAGTTGAAAGTGGCGTTCCTGTACCAGAAGTAGAACCCCCGTCTAAAGTATTGTCATTAACCGAGGTATTAGTGAATGGACTTTCCCACGGAAAAAACATAATACCATGAATCGCATATTCATATGTCCCATCGCTTAGTGCTACATCGTTGCTTGCAACTTCAATGTCAAAAACAGCATTTTTAGAATAGGATCTAAAGTCAATTAAACCAATATTTGCACCTACATCTGAATTCTGTGTTAAGGCATTGTGACTTACATTTATTCCATCAAATGAAATATCATCACCGTCGCCAAGTCCTGCAATAAATCTGACTGCTGAGCTCCAGATAGAGTTTGTAAAGGTATTGTGAGTAATGTCAAAATTCGAAACTTTAGTATTCTCAGCATAATTCCATACATACACGCCACGACCGTAGCTAGTGAAAGTATTGTTGGTAATGTTAACATTTTCGATATCAAAATTATCATCGGATCCATCGCCGATATATACGCCTGCAACAGCAGCAGTACAATCCTCAATCTCAGTAGGACCAAAAGTAGATGTCGTGATATCAAGTCCATCGATTGATGATCTTAAATAAACACCCACAAAAAGATACTCAAAAGTACTACCTTCTATGTTGTAATCAGATAATGTAAGATTATTTGGCGCAAAGACTCCTATTCCTCTTGATGTTACGCCCTGATAACCTGAAATAAAATTGGAGTCTATAATATCCAATGAACTAAGAGAATTAGAAATATATAACCCATATCCATTAGCGCTAGCAGTAGCACCTCCAATATTAGTAATGCTAAGATCTTGTAAGATAAGGCCAGTTGTTTCTGGTGTTACTGTCCCACTTGTACTCGCTGCTTCCGGACTATTTACTTTAATTCCGTAAGTAAGCACGGTTGGGTGTGTTATTGTAAAACCCTTTATAACAACATCATTGGCTTCAACTGTGATTGCTGCGTTCGCTGATATAGTAGGCTGGATTTCTGTCGTAGCAGAACCATCACCTTGTAAAGTAAGAGATTTGTCTATTGTTAAATCTTCTACATATGTGCCTGCTGCTACTAATATTGTATCTCCGCTGCTTGCTTCATTAATTGCATCTTGAATGGAATTATAGTATTTATCTTCACTTTCATTGTAGACAGGGCCCAGCCAACCTAACTCCACACTAGATATATTCGGGTTAGAATCAAAAATAGTCTTATAGATAGAAAAATCTGATGTCTTTTCATCATTATTAATTGAGTTTGGTTCACTGACAATCTTAAAAGCTTTTTTTTCTGAACTACCGACTGAATAATTTATAACAGTATTGTTTTCAACCACTATGTTTCCGCTTGAACTCACCGGCCAAAACCAAATACCTTCATCATAGCCGTTATAAACGGTATTATTTTTTACTATTATTGTTTTCCCATCGCCAACACCACCAGCAATAGCTGAAGCACCATTTTCTGCAACATGATTCCCCTCTATTAATACATTATCAGCTCCTTCAGCTACAGAAATAGCGGGATGTCCTCCAATGAAACCTCTATCAACAATATTGTTCAAAATATTGATATTATTAGATTCAGAACTAATTCTAATTTCGTATGGTTGAACGCTTACGAAGTTTTCCATATAAAGGTCCATATTTTGAACCGTTACATTGTTTGCATTTATATAGATGACGGGATCTCCTCCTCCTGCAACTTGGTAATTACGCATTTTGAAACCATCAAGAAATACCCCATCTCCAGTTATTACTAAAAGCCCCCTGTCTATAATCGCTCCACTTTTTTCTTCTGATTTTAGAACAATACCATCTTTATCTATTGTTATTTCTTCGTCATAACTACCAGCAGCTACTATGATAGTATCTCCATCTTCTGCCTCATCTACAGCGGCCTGAATGGTTGCACAAGGACTAGAGGGAGTTAAACAATCATTATCGTCATTTCCTGTAGTGTTATGAACATATAAGCTTTCTGGTGGTGCAACTTGAGCAATAGCTGAACTAACAACAAAAAAAGCGCCAGCAAAAAGCGCAATGATTAATAAGAATATGTTTCTATTGACTTTGTTATTTTTCAAGGAAAAAATATAACCTGTTATTTTTTCTGTCATATATTTTCATATTATAAATATGTATTTAATTTTTGTGTTTACTTAAGATAAGGCCGACCAAAACACCTTTTCTTTTATAAGCTTTTTGCTTTATATCATAAAAAAAACAAAAATGCAAGTTTTAAAAATCCCCTTTTTAAAAAAGAGGATTTTCGAAGAATTAAAAATCAATAATTACCAGTGGAAGCTGTGGACAAAAATTTTTACCACTATTTGCCTCTATCTTTTCAAACCTTTCACCAACAACTCTGATTCCGTTTTCACTCGGATAAATTATACCAACAACATCTCCGTCTTTCATGATCTCTATAATGCTTTTCTCAATCTCTATCACATCACTTTTCTTTGGCCTTCTTTGTTTTAAGATAATCACCACCAAAACCCTCCTTTTAATAATTGATTTTTACAGCGTACTTCTTATATTATAACCCATTTTTATAACTTTTCAAGAAGCTTATCTTTTCCATATGTAAGCTGTAGGTTAGATTAAACCTCACTTACAGTTTAAATTAGCTATTTTTATTAAATCAAAAACCCACTCCTTTAAAGAGAGTGAATTTTTTGAAAATTATTATCTGCTTTCTTTTAGTTGTTTCTTTGCTTGAAAGTATTCTAGAGATTCTTCAGTCGCTTCGCTCCTTTAGGATGACATAGTGAGATTCCCTCATGTCCACCCTCGGGGGTGGACATAGGAATACTATCACCACGAAAAAGACCCTTGCATGGATACGTCCATATCGGGAACTTTTTTATTTCAGCCCCAATTTTGATTTCATCTCTTCTCATTCGACCATTCTTGAATAAATATCTTGGCGATATTCCTAGCATCGTCAATACCGCGATGATGAGTTCCTTCAAGTTCAATGCCGCAAAATTGAAGAGTTTTTTTCATCCCTCTTGGTTTCATTCCTTTTCTCTCAGCAAATTCATGTTTCAAGCTCCTGTGTCTTAAAAACGGATATTCAATGTTATGTAATTGACAGTCTTGGATCAATTGCTTCTCATCATAATATCCCCAAGAACAAAAAACAATGTTTTTTATATTACATCCTGCCGTTTCTTCCACCTTTCCTATAAATTCTTTCAAAGCAATCGGAAAAATCTCAGCATTATTAATATCTTCTTGTTTAATAGAAGTTAATTCCTTGCAAAATTCTGATAAAATAGGATTTTTAATTGGCATTATAAATGTTTGGAATTCGCCTAAAATTTTATAGCCACTGTCCAAAAGAACGGCACCTATTTCAATAATTTCGCTCTCGCTTTTTCTAGATCGATATTCCCAACAAGTAGCCTCTAAATCAATTATTAAATACATAGATTAGTTATTGGTTATTAGTTATTTGTGTGCTCTCTGGATTCCCGATCAAGTCGGGAATGACAGGGGGATATGGAAATGACTTTTGGGTATTATTCAATGCTCTCGTTTTGTAAAAAATCTATAATATGATAATGCTTGACTCCTTGAAAGTCGCCAGAAATCATCTTGTCCATCGATACAACTATTTTTGGATAGTTGTCATTAATCCTCAACAAGTTTCCAAATTCTCTTTCTTCTACGTTTTTATCGGAAATTAAATAAGCAACTTGAATATAGATTTTTTTACCACCTTTCTCGGCAACAAAATCAATCTCTCTCCCTTCTATTTGTCCAACATTAATCTTAAATCCCAATCGCAGCAAGTGAGAGTAAACAAGATTCTCTAACATCTTGCCAACATCTTGGGCTCTGTATCCGAACAAAGCATTTCTAATACCTAAATCTTCGAAATAATACTTTTCGTTCACTTCAAATATTTTTTTACCTTTAATGTCTCTCCGATTAACTTCGCGGATTATAAAGCTGGAGCATAAATACGATAAGTAGTCCAAAATCTTATTAGGAGTGGTTTGAATTTTTTGTGACTTCAGGAAATCGCTAATCTTTTTAGCAGAAACTAAAGAACCGATATTGTCAGAGATATATTCTATCAGTCTGTTTAGAAAATTTATACTTCTGATATTAAACCGAGCAACAACATCTTTAAGAACAATAGTGTTATAAACACTTTGCAAATAACCGTAAACCACTTCATCGTTGAGCTCTAAATTAACAAGATAAGGCAGTCCTCCGTAGCGAATATATTGTAGCAAAGACTCTTCTCCTATTTTTAGATGATGAAATTTTAGAAATTCTTGATAAGATAACGGATGAATAGGAATTTCTATATAACGCCCTGAAAGCCCGGTTGCTATCTCAGAAGAAAGTAGCTTAGCGTTACTTCCGGTACAATAAATATCGGCAATTTTTTTGGAAGATAAATGACGCAGAGCTTTTTCAAACTGATCAATTTCTTGAATCTCATCAATAAAAAGATAATTTTTAGAAGATTTTTTAATCTGCCCTTCAACGTGCCTTATTAAAGAACGATAATCGACAACATCATCAAACTCGTTCTCTTCCTTATTAATATAAATAATATTGCATTTTTCATTATTGGCTTTAATTTCGTCGATAATCTGAAACAAGATATAGCTCTTTCCTACTCTTCGTTGCCCAACAATCACTTTAATCAAATCAGAATCCATAAACGGTCTGATCTTATTTAAATAATAAAGACGTTTTTGGTACTTTTTAATCATACTTAAAACTAAAATAAATTTTTAATATATTTTAAGTATACTTAAAACATTGAAAAAGTAAACAGTTTTTTGAAATAAGACAAAATCCACCTTTTAAGGGTGGATTTTGATTCTCTGTCTTACCTACATTCTCCTAGTTGTTTCTTGGTTTGAAAGTATAGATGTTGTAAATAACTATTCCAAGTCCGATTGAACCCAAGATAACTACTATCCAGGTAAGAGTATTTTTTCTTCTTTCTGATTCTTCTTCGTCTTCTGCTCTTAACTCCTCCCAATTATCATCAATCCACTCTGAATCCTCTGTATCTTCTTCTTTTTCTTCCTCTTCAGGGCTAACATAAGCAGGTGCAATATCTTCACTTACTGTCTCATCAACAACAAGTTCTGGCATTGGAAGTGTTTTTCCTCCACACTTCTTATCGTTAATAAATCTCTGGGTAGTGATATATACGTATCCAGTTGGTTCTGTGATTCCCCAAGGAGTTAAAATCTCTTCGGCATACTTTCTTTGTAATCTATTTACCGCACTAAGTGTCATCTCTCCATAAAATCCGGTAACCGGAAGCTGTTCTCCTTCGTATTCGTTTAAAAATATTTGTAGTTTTTTTACTTCTTCTTTGTTATTGTCTGCCCCGTACCTTATATACTCAGTTAAGTAATCTTGACAGGTGCTTTGCTGTATTGGAAGCTCTCCCCTTTCTTGCATCTCTTCTACAACCTCTACTAATATTTCCAGCTGCTCGAATAAAATTTCTAATCTTTCTTCTCTTGTTAATTCCTCTGTTTCACTTGCAAGTACTGGTGCTCCAAGGAAAACAAAGGTAAGTGCTAATACGTAAAGAATGGCGTTTTTAAATGTTTTTTTCATTTTTAGTCTAAATCTTATCTTTTAATAACTGTTTTCATCCCTCCTTTTAAGATTAACACAGCGCTTCATACGATCCCTCCTGCAAAGAACTACTTTTTTGTTTCCATTTAATCTTTATATCAAACGCTACTGCTTTGTCAAGTAAATGTATAGTTAACACCATGGGGTGACACTTGGTATACTGAAGGGTAACAGGTGTTAACTAATAAAAAAATGAATATGCCAAGCCCCATTAAATACGATCGTGAGCAGAGAGTAAGGTGGTATCTACAAGTCGACAAGCATAAAAAAAGTGTTTCTGCTGTCTGTAAGATATTCGGAATATCACGTAAAACATATTACAAATGGAAAAGACATGATTTCGGAAAGAAAGGAACGCGGTATATTCCTTTTAAAGGACAACCTCACTTAAAGATTACTAAAGAAGTAGGAAGTTTTATCAAAGAAAAGAAAGATCTAACAAATTACGGTCCTTTAAAGATGAAATACTTGGTAAAACGTGAAATGGGAATAGATCTTTCAACAACCATTATCTATCGTTACTACAAAAGAAGAAAACTGATTAGAAAGCCTCAAAGAAGACTTCCTTGGTACAAACCAATGAAACATGCTTTAATCGTTCAAAATCCCGGAGAAGGAGTACAAATGGACATTAAGTATGTTTATGCTTCAGGAAAGAGAAAGTACCAGTTTAGTGTCTTTGATCCTTTTACAAAGAAATACCACTTTTCTGTTTTTTCTACCAAAGAGAGTAAGAATGCAACTATTGCCTTTAAATCTGCAGAAAAGTACTTTAGATTTAAGATATTATCAGTACAAACAGATAATGGATCTGAGTTTAGAGGAGTATTTCATCTTTGGCTTGAAAAGAAGAAAATTCCTCACTACTTTATCCCTAAAAAATCTCCTTGGTGGAACAGTAATGTTGAAAGAGCTCATCGAACAATTGATGATGAATACTACAATAATCCTTACAGGAAATGGAAAACAGTCTACCAGTGGCTTCACTATTACAATTATCAAAGAATACACTTATCAATTAACGGTTTAA
>CAYQSS010000025.1:0-8495 GCA_964420305.1 uncultured Candidatus Saccharibacteria bacterium
TGTTATTCCCCAAATAATAATATCAACACGACTAACAACGTATTGATTTATCATTACAGGAGTAACCCTTACAATAAAAACAACCAGAAAAGCAATCATCAATACAAGAAACATCTTTTTCATTCTAATTGCCTCCTTTTTATAGTATATATCAACGCACCAAATGGTACAGAATTTTAAAGAACTCTCCTCCTTTTTGATATCTATCTTATACCACAATTTTAATAATTTTGCAACATCTAAGAAAAAAGCGCCTTTTGAAGAGCGCTTTCGAAAAAACATTATATTTTTATATCTCTGCTTTTTTGCTTTGTAACTCTTCCCCACGAAACAGTGGCTTGTTTGTAAACCACGAAAAACCAAAAGCAAGACCACGCGCTGATTAGGAAAAAAGCTATTCCGCTATCCCTACCGCTCAAGTAAAGCGGCAGAATGTAGGTACCAAACACAATCACCGCAAAAATGAAGGCTTTTGCTGTTGCTTTCACCCTTGTGTTATAACCCAATATCTCTCCATAATTAAAAAACAAGATAAGAAAAACAACAAAAAAAACAGTTGACAATAAAAGCAAGAACCAAATCATCATCAAATCCTCCTTTCAAAATAAAATGATTTATATTAACACGCTAAAGTGCCATGGAATTTTAAAGAACTATCCTCCTTTTTATGACTATACTATAAATTATTTAGAGCATTTTGTCAATAATGCTTTTTAGGTTATCTGTTTCTATTTTCCCACTCTTTCTTTCTTTAAACTCTACCATATTTCTTTCAAGTAATTTTTCACTAATAATAATCTGCTTTGATATACCAATTAGATCAGCATCTTTTAATTTAAATCCTCCACTAACATCTTCTCTGTCATCGTATAGAACAGAAATGTTCATTTCTTCTAGTTTTTTATAAACATCTTCGGCAAAATCCTTTACTTCTTTTTTGTCTAAATTAAGCCCAACAAGATGAACGTCAAAAGGAGAAACTTCTTTTGGCCATATTATTCCTTTCTCATCATTGCTTACCTCAACTATCGATCCCATTACCCTACTTATTCCTATTCCATAACAACCCATAATCGGAATTATGTCTTTTCCGTCTTTATCTTTAACTCTAAGATCGAATGCCTCTGAAAATCTTGTGCTCAGCGGAAAGATATTTCCTACTTCAATTGCTTTTTTAACTTCTAGTTCTTTTTTTGGTTTTTTACATTCTGGACAACCCTCGACATCGTCTATGATTTCTTTGTTTACCGCAATATTACAATCTTTACAAAGGTAAATTTCATCTTCTCCAACATCAGATAACATTTGAAACTCATGGGAATATTTTGAAAAAGTACCACCAGATGCAAAAGTAAGATAGGTTCTATCTCCTATTCCAAGTTTTTTATAAATATCTTGATATACCTTTTTTGTTTTTTCATAAAAATCTTCAAAACATTCCTTGCTGGCATGGAAAGAATAAAGATCTTTCATTAAAAATTCTCTTCCGCGCAAGATGCCTGATTTTGCTCTTAGCTCGTTTCTAAACTTTGACTGAATCTGATAAATCCCACAAGGCAGATCTTTATAAGAAGCAACAAACTGCTTGAAAAGCGGAACCACAATCTCTTCGTGACTTTGTCCCATCACCAGATCTCCACCACCATTTAATTTGGTATAGAAAAGAACATCTATCTTGTCTCTTCCTGTCATTTCGTAGTTTTTCAAAGGATGCAGTGCGGGCATAAAGACTTCTTGTGCATCAAGAGAATTATTCATCTCTTCTCTTACAATGTTCGCAATCTTATTTATAACCCTAATTCCTAAAGGAAGATAAGAATAAACTCCGGCCATTTCTTTATTAATATATCCAGCGCGCAAAAGAAGCTTAGCATTTAATGATGTCTCTTCTTTGCTAATTTCTTTCTTTGTTTTTGTAAATAATTTTGAAATTCTCATAAATATTTTTAAATAATAAAGCCATTTTATCAGCTTTTAACAAGAAATTCAACAAACCCTTGAAAAAAATAACTTAAATACTATAATAAGATTGACTTAAGGGAGATTGGCACCCTTCTTAGAAAGGTCAATAAATTAAGGTGGCTCTATTATTAGAGCAAGCTAGATGGAACCGCGGGGAAAACTCGTTCTAGCGACCAAAGCTTTTTTTGGTTGTTATAACGAGTTTTTTTATTAAATACTATGAAAACAAAAAATAATTTAGAAAACATCATCTCATTTTGTAAAAGAAGAGGGTTCGTTTTTCAATCCTCGGAGATTTATGGTGGAATGCCGGCCGTCTATGACTACGGACACTACGGAACACTGCTTAAAAACAATATCCGTGATGCGTGGTGGAAACATATGGTACAACTGCGCAGTGATGTCTACGGATTAGATAGTGCTATCTTTATGCACCCTAAAACATGGATTGCATCGGGTCACGTAGAAGGATTTGATGACCCACAGGTAGATTGCAAAGAATGTAAACAAAGAATGCGCGCTGATCATCTTCTAGAAGAGTTTAATATAGATGCCGACAAGAAATCTATTGAGTTCATCAACAAAGAACTAGAAAAATTGAAAGGGAAAATAAAATGTGTAAACTGCGGATCAAAAAATCTCACTCCGGCAAAGCAGTTCTCTTTAATGGTAAAATCTAATCTCGGCTCTCCAACTGACGCACTTTCTGAAGAAAACGTTGTTTATCTAAGACCTGAGACTTGTGGAGGAATTTATTTAGAGTACAAGAATATCTTAGACTCTCTGCATCCTAAGCTTCCTTTTGGAATTGCACAAGTTGGAAAAGCTTTTCGCAACGAGATTGTTGCTAGGCAGTTTATCTTCAGAACAAGAGAGTTTGAACAGATGGAAATGCAGTACTTTTTAGATAAAAAAGAAATGAAGAAAAAGTACGAAATGTGGAAAGATATCCGCTTTAATTGGTATTTAGAATATGGAGTAGCAAAAGATAAAATAAGATGGCACAAACACGATGTCCTTGCACACTACGCGTCAGAGGCATACGATATTGAGTTCAACTTCACTTCTCTTGGTGGATACAAAGAGGTGGAAGGAGTACACGCAAGAGGAGACTGGGATCTGTCGCAACACTCAAAACATTCAAAAATTGACTTAACTTATACCGATGAAGAAACAAAAGAAAAGTTTGTCCCTCATATCTTAGAAACATCAGTAGGATTAAACCGACTCTTCTTGATGTTTTTAGACAACGCTTACAGAGAAGAAAAAGTAGAGAATGAAGAAAGAGTTGTTTTAAAAATAGATAAGAGGCTTTCTCCAATAAAAATTGCTATCTTCCCTCTTTTAAAGAACAAACCTGAGCTTGTGAAAATAGCAAGAGAGATCTATGAAACTCTAAGAGAAACTTGGATGTGTGAGTTTGATTTAACCGGCAGTATTGGTAAAAGATATCGAAGGCAAGATGAAATCGGTACTCCATATTGTGTCACAATTGACTTTGACTCGGTAGATAAAAAATCAGTAACCGTAAGGGAGAGAGACACAATGAAACAAGAAAGAGTAGATATTAGTAACTTAAAAGAATTCTTTTTAAAGAATCTTTAAGTAAAAACCCTGTAACGAAAGTATTTATAGGCTTCTCCTAGTACAAGAACCAGAGAAGATATTCCGACAAAGAACAAAAATTCTCTAAGACTTAAGGTGCCAAAACCAAATATTTCTCTAAAAAATCCCACCTCTATCGCCACAACTTGCAGTAGTGTCGCAACAAGAAGTGCTAAGATCATATAGCGATTTGAGAAAAATCCGATATTAAAGACCGACTCTCTTAAAGAACGCATATTCAAAGCATTAAAAAGTTGAGTAAAGGCCATTACTGTAAATACACCGGCCCTTGCTTTATCCAAATCCCCCGCTCCGTGTTGATACAAAAGATGAAAAACAAAGATACTGGCCAGTGTCATTACGGTTGTCATTAAAACAAAAAAAGGAATTATTTCTAAAGAAAGAATATTCTCTTTTTTATTTCGTGGTGGCCTCTCTAATACCTTTCCGTGCCCTGGTTCAGCGGCAAGAGGAAGTCCCGCGGCACCATCAGTAATCAAATTAAGCCATAAAATCTGAGTTGGCAAAAGCGGTAAGGGGAATCTTAGTAATATAGAGGTGATGAGTGTTGCAAACTCAGCAAAGTTAGTAGTTATAAGGAAAGAACTTGCTTGCCTGGTATTAGTAAAAACAATTCTCCCCTCTTCTATCGCCCCAACAATTGAAGCAAAATTATCATCTGCTAAAACTATCTCTCCCGCTTCCTTGGTTACGTCTGTCCCTGTAATGCCCATCGCAATCCCGATGTCGGCTTGTTTTACTGCCGGAGCATCGTTTACCCCGTCCCCAGTCATGGCAATCACCGCCCCTTTTTTCTCTTGCAATATTTTTGCAATCTTTAATTTCATGTGTGGTGTAAGTCTTGCAAAAACGTTAACAGTGGAAGCTGCATCTAAAAGCTGGTCATCGTTCATCAGAGAAAGTTCATACTGAGTAAGTGCTCTTTCATCATTTTTTTCGATTAATCCTACCTCTCTTGAAATCGCTAGTGCAGTTCCTTTGTGATCTCCGGTAACCATTATGACTCTTATCCCTGCCCTTTTTGCCTTTGAAATAGCCTCTTTCACTTCTGGTCTTGGAGGATCCATTATACCAACAACGCCAGTTAAAACTAAGTCTTTAACTTCTTCTCTTTTAATCTCTTCTGTGTCCTGATCAACTTTTTTATAAGCAAGCCCAATCGTCCTCATTGCCAGGTCGGTCATTCCTTCAACTTTCTTCAACATCTCATCTTTTTTTTCTCTTGTAATTTCTTCTATCCCATTATTGGTATGGAAAAACTTTACTTTTTCTATCATCTCTTCTGGAGCACCAACCACATACATTTGTTTTTCTTTCTCTTTATTTAAAAGAACTGAGAGAGACGCCCTGTATTTAAACTTCGCACTAAAAGATAAATCATCAATCTTTTTTTCTTTTTCATAAATTATTTCTTCACTTAGATTTGCTTTTTGTGCAAGAACAACAAGAGAAGCTTCTGTCGGATCACCAATCACCTTATAACTATCCCCTTCTTCTTTTTTGGTAACTTCTGCTTCATTACAGACTCCAGCAATATGTAAAAGCTTTTCTAAATTAGAAAATTCTAAGGGAGAAATCTTTTCTTTGTTTTTAATAAAATCACCAATAGGGCTCCAGCCTTCTCCAGTGACCTCTAGTTCTTCTCCGTCAGCAAGAATAATCTTCCTTACGTTCATTGTATTTTGAGTAAGTGTTCCTGTTTTATCGGTTATAATATGATCAGTTACCCCCAGGGTTTCTGTTGCTGAAAGTCTTCTAATGATCGCATTTCTTTTCGCCATTCTTGTCGCGCCAATCGCAAGAACAATAACAAGTATCGCTGGAAGACCCTCTGGAATTCCAGAGACAAGCGCAGCAATAGCAAAAAGAAGCGACTGCTGAAAATTCTCAGAAAGCAAAAAAACTTCTCCTATCGTTATCCCCTTGCTGTGAAGTGATAGTAATAAGATAATAAGAGCTCCCCCAAAAGCAAAAAATGTCATCTGTCTTGCGAGAACACTTATCTTCTCTTCAAAGTGACCCCCTTTTCTCTTTACACTAGTTATATCTTTTGCAATTTTTCCAAACACCGTATTACTGCCAGTCGCAACTACAATTCCTTTTGCCTTCCCTCCCGCAACAAAAGTCCCCATAAAAGCCATGTTTTTTCTGTCTCCTAACCCCACTTCTTCAGATATAGGATCAACTTTTTTCCCGACTGGAACTGATTCTCCAGTTAAAGATGCTTCGCTGGTTCGAAAATTTTTAGTATAAAAAAGTCTTAGATCAGCAGGAATCCGTGTCCCTTCATTTAAAACAACAACATCTCCAACAACAAGATGCTCTGCAGAAATCTCTAATAGCTTTCCCTCTCGATAAACCTTAGCAACCGGAACAATCATTTTTTTCAAAGCCCTAATCGCTTTCTCTGCTTTGTACTCCTGAGCAAATCCTAGTATCGCGTTTAAAAAAACAACAACCAAGATGACATAAACATCGATTATCTTATGAAAAAAGAAAGAAATTATCCCAGCGGCAATCAAAACATAAACCAGTCCACTTCTAAACTGTTTTAAGAAAAGTTTAACTGGAGAGACAGTTTTCTCTTCTTCAATTCTATTTGGCCCATGCTTTTTAATTCTCTCTAATGCTTCCTCTTGAGAGATTCCTTCGTGATGGGAAAATAGCTCCTCAAAAACCTCATTAGCCGTTTTTGCGTGCCACTTATCCATCATTTTATAATCTTACCTTTTTTACTCTTCCACTCTTCTATTTTTTTATGATCTCCAGAAAGAAGAACTTTAGGAACTCTTCTTTCTTTCCCATCTATTAAAAAAGATTCCGGTCTTGTGTATTGCGGATACTCTAAGAAACCTTCTTCCCTCTTCCGCTCTTTTAAAAAAGTATCTTTTCCAATAACCCCTGGCACAAGGCGAGAAACAACTTCGGTAACAATCATTGCTGGTATTTCCCCACCCATCAAAACATAATCACCTAAAGAAATTTCTTCATCGGCAATATATTTCGCCACTCTCTCGTCAACTCCTTCATACCTTCCACAGATCATAATAATCTGGTTACATTTACTAAGTTCGTGAGCTTTTTTCTGGTTGAACTTCTTCCCTCTCGGAGTAAAAAGAATAACCTTTCCTTCCTTTTTTATCTCTTTTACCGCTTTATAAATCGGCTCTATTTTCATCACCATCCCGCTTCCCCCGCCAAACGGTTTCTCATCAACAGTTTTATGGTTATCTTCTGTCCATTTTCTCAAGTCGTGTACATTAACCTCAATTTGTTTTTTAGAAATCGCCTTACCAATCAAGCTCTCTTTTAAAAAAGAGTCAAAAAGAGAAGGAAAAATTGTTACAATATCAAATCTCATAATTTATTAAAAAACGGCACTAATAAATATAGCACCGTTTTTAAAATTTGTGAAAGTTTTTAGAGTTTAATATCCTCCAACCCTTCTTTCCTGTTTTCAGAAGAATCATTCCTTGGTTGGTGAGATCCTCCACTTGGTTCAATGATTTTCAAATTGACTCTAGCTTTGCGCTTAAGACCAATTATACGAACCAAATTTCTAATTGCTCTTGCTGTGGATCCTTCCTTTCCGATAATTTGTCCCATATCGTCAGGATGAACTTTTAAGGCAAGAAGCACTCCCATCTCATCTACCTTTCTTTCAACTTCAACAGAATCAGGATTATCTACTAAGTTTTTTACAATAAACTCTAAGAATTCCTTATCAGAAGTTTCGTTAGTCATATATTGTTATTGTCATCGTACAATGTAAATCGACCTTTTCTATCACTTGTTTGCTTTAAAAACAAACATCTTTGTTATTCTATATCTTTTATAAATAGATGTCAATTTTTACTTCTTTTCTTTCTCTTCTTCTACAACAGGTTCTTCTTGTGTTTTTTTCTTTTCTTTTTCTTCTCCCACAGTTTCAGGCTCTTCTTTGTCCTTTTCTGCGACAGGTTCTTCTTCTATACTTTCCTTTGTAGCTTCTGCCATCTCTTCCACTTCTTCTGCAACTTCAGCCGTTTCTTCTTCTACAATAGGTTCTGCTTCTTCTACTTTTGATTCTGTCTTTTTCTTTTCTTCTTCGATTTTTGCTTGTCTTTTTTTAGTTAAAGAAACAACGTTCTTTTTCTCCCCTTTGATTATTTCCTTTTTAACTAAAAGATTATGTACAACATCAGAGGGCTGTGCTCCTTTGCCTATCCAGTAAATTACTCTCTCTCCTTCTATTTTACACTCTTTGGTGTGTGGGTTGTAAAAACCCACCTCCTCAACAAATCTTCCACTTGATGGAGGATTGTTTTTATCGGTAACAACTATTTTGTAAAAAGGTTGTTTTTTTCTTCCTTTTCTAAAAAATCTAATTCTTAACATATTTGTTTTTAATTATTTTCCCAATTATTTTTACTAAGTGCATCTTTTGCAGCCTCTTCTTCGGCTTCTTTTTTTGACCATCCCTTCCCTTCTCCAATAAGATTATCATTTAGAAAAACTCCTATTGTAAAGTGTTTTTGATGATCTGGACCAGACTCTTCTAAAACGTTGTAACTTGGAGTAATTCCAACATCTTCTTGTGTTTTTTCTTGAAGTTCTGATTTAGGATCACGATAAAGACCAAGCTCAATAATTCTTTCTAATTTAACTATCAGATTTTTTTTAATAAATTCTTCGGCTACCTGATATCCCTTATCTAAATAAAGTGCACCAACAAAAGATTCAAAGGTATTTGCTAAGATACAAAGTCTTGCTCTGCCATTTTCTTTTTTTTCTCCTTTTGACAAAAGAAGATAATCTTGAAAAGATAAACCTTCTGCCGTATCCGCTAGCTCTTTTGTGTTTACTAGTGATGCTCTCCATGAAGTGAGCTCTCCTTCAGATCTTTCTGGATACTGAAGATACAGAAA
>CAYQSS010000026.1:0-8305 GCA_964420305.1 uncultured Candidatus Saccharibacteria bacterium
TTTTTCTTGGAGTTTCTGTCCCCGATCTTAGAAAAATTGCAAAAAAATACTGTGAAACAGAAGGTGTCTTAAAACTCTTGTATTCGAAAATTCACGAGGAAAGACTTGTTGCAATTCTGATTTTAATTGAAAAATATGAAAAAGGAGAAAAAGAAAAGGTTTTTAACATTTATCTAAAGAACACAAAGTATATTAATAACTGGGATCTTGTTGATGTTTCTTGTTATAAAATAGTAGGAGATTATTTATTTGATAAAAAAAGAGATGTCCTGTATAAATTAGCATGTTCTGACAGTGTCTGGGAGAGAAGAATAGCGGTAATAAGCACCTTCTATTTCATCAGAAAGAATGATTTTAAAGAAACATTAAAACTTGCAAAGATCCTTCTTGAAGACGAGCATGACTTGATTCATAAGGCCGTAGGATGGATGCTTCGTGAAATGGGGAAAAGAGATGTCGAGAAAGAAGAAGATTTTCTGAAGAGGCATTACAAAAGAATGCCTCGCACAATGCTAAGATATGCAATTGAAAAATTTCCTAAAGAAAAAAGACTGTATTATTTAAAAAATTAACATTTATGGTAATATAACGATATGGAAAACGAAATATTAGAAAAATTAAAAAAGCTTGAAGAGAAAACGGATAAAATTTACACTTCCGTTGAAAAAACAAGGAAATATTTTTTGACGACAATGATAATAACTCTTCTTATGATTGTTCTTCCTATTTTAGGAATGATTTTTCTGATTCCTAGAATAATCGGCCTTTATACAAATATTTATAACTTTTAAGTGATGATTAATTTTGAAGAATTCAAAAAAGTAGATTTAAGAATTGGTAAAATTATTGAAGCTGAAAACATTGAAAATTCCAATAAACTTCTTAATCTAAAGGTTGATATTGGCGATGAAATAAGACAAATTTTAAGCGGTATCGCCGAGTATTATAAAAAAGAAGATCTAATTGGAAAGGAAGTCGTAGTAGTAATAAATTTAGAACCGAAAAAAATGATGGGAATTGAAAGTCAAGGGATGGTCCTTGCTGCAACCGGAAAAGAGGAGCCCATCCTTTTAGTGCCAGAAAAAGAAGCTGGTGCAGGTTCGAAAATAACATGAAAATTTTAAAACTTACTATCGCAATACTAATACCACTTTTAGCTGGGTTTCTCGGATCATATTTTACAACCCCAGCAATTTCTACTTGGTATGTCGATATTATTAAACCGGAATTAAATCCTCCAAATTGGATATTTGCTCCAGTGTGGACCACTCTTTATATCTTAATGGGAGTTTCTTTTTATCTCATCCTAGAGAAAAGAAAAAACCTTTTACCGATTCTTATTTTCGGAATTCAGATCATACTAAATACAACTTGGTCCTTTTTATTCTTCGGGATACAAAGACTGGACTTAGCTTTTGCTAACATCATTCTTTTGTGGATTTCAATTTTAGTAATGATAATTATTTTTTATCGTTTATCAAAAATATCAGGGTACTTACTTTTTCCGTATATTATATGGGTCACTTTTGCTGGTTATCTTAATTATGCGATCTGGATGCTAAATTAAATAATATGAAGAGCATCTCTTCTATCTTATCTTTACGGTTAAAATTTTAAATCTTTTTCAAAATGAAGATTGAACTTATGGCTCCTGCGGGAGATTTTTCTACTCTTAATGCGGCTTGTAATGCTGGTGCCGATGCAGTGTATTTTGGTATTCAAGATTTCTCGATGCGTTCTGGCAAAAAGAATTTTAAAATATCTGAAATCGGTAAAATAAAAAAGGTTTGTGACTCTTATCCCCGAAAACCGAAAATCTATCTTACGTTAAATACGATAGTTTACGACAAAGAGCTAAAAAAAGCGGAAAAAATTATTAAGAAAGTTAAAAGTATTGTTGATGCGGTTATTGTTTCTGACTTTGCAATAATTGATCTTTGTAAAAAATATAAAGTTCCCTTTTTTATCTCAACCCAGATGTCAGTTTCTAATTTAAAGTCAGCAATGTTTTTTAAAAAACTAGGAGCAAAAAGAGTTGTTCTTGCAAGAGAATTAAACATTAAACAGATTAAAGAGATAGGAAAAATAAAAGGAATTGAAACGGAGGTTTTTATCCACGGTGCGATGTGTGTTGCAGTATCAGGAAGATGTTTTACTAGCCAGTTTTTGTTTAACAGATCAGCAAACAGAGGAGAGTGTTTGCATCCTTGTAGGAGAAGTTATCAAATTAAAGATAAAGAAACTGGATATGAGTTAGAGCTTTACAATAATACTGTAATGTCGGCTAAGGATCTTTGTACTCTTCCTTTTCTTGAAAAATTAAAAAAAGCAAATATTTCTTCATTTAAAATTGAAGGAAGAAACAGGGATGCACGTTATGTTGATACAGTTGTTTCCGTATATCGAGAAGCAATTGATAACAGATTAAATACAGAAAAAGTTATATTCTTGATGAAGAGGCTAGAAAAGGTGTTTTATAGAGGTTTTTCATCGGGGTTTTATTTAGGAGAACCACTTTTTACTGATTTTGCGTCAGTGGAAAGTTCTGCTTCAAAAATTTATAAAGAGTACCTAGGAAAAGTTACGCACTTCTACCCGAAGATAAACGTTGTACTTGTTAGATTGGTGAGAGATGTAAAGACTGGAGATAAGATTGTTTTTATTTCAAAAAAACAAGGCGTTAAAGAGATAGAAATAAAAGAATTAGAAAGAGATAAGAAGAAAATAAAAAAAGGAAAGAAAGGAGATGAGATAGGAATTAAGGTTCCTTTTAGATTAAATAAAAATACAGAAGTCTACACTTTAAAGAAAAAATCTCTCTAGGGTCTTCTTCTAAGCCAATCTGTTATTTTTTGAACATCACTAGCTCTGTTTCTTGAGTTTAAGAGGATGACAGCGTAAGGAATTTCTTTAAACTCAAATATGCCGGCAAAAGTTTGTCCGGCATTTTGTATATTTGCCTGCAACGGAAGATATCCTGTTTTTCCTCCTACAAATTCAGCAAGTCCGTGGAAAAGATTTAAGTTCTTAAAAGTACAAATCTTACCAACACACTCTCCTTCAAGTTGAAATTTTTCTTCTTTTGTAATTTCTAGAAGATGAGGATGATTTTCCTTGATGTAGCTGATTAATCTGAAAATATCTAATGCTGAGGAACAGTTTTGGTAGCTCAATCCGTGTGCATCGCAAAAAGAAGTATTATACATCCCAAGTTCTTTTGCTTTCTCATTCATCAAAGAGATAAACTCTCCTTCATTAAGAAAGTAGGTCAGTGATTCAGCGGCATCGTTTGTTGATTGAATTAGCGCTGCCTTCATTAAATCTTTGGCAGTTATATTCTTGCCAAGGTGAATAGCGGGGCTAAATCCATAAGGCTCGAGCATTTTTGACGTAAGAACAATTTCACTATCTGTGTCGATATTTTCCAAAGTAACTACACCGGTCATTAATTTTGTAACTGAAGCAAGTGGGTAATTTTTCTTATGATTTTTGTTTAATATGGCAAAGTTATTAGAAAGATCAACAAGAAGATAAGAGGATGCGCTAAGCTCCTTTTGTAGCTCCGTTTTCTCAAGTTGCCAGCGCAAGTCATTAATTTTCTTTATTAAACTTTGCAGTTGTTCAATTAAAACAGTTCGCTTTTCTTCAACCGAATAAGCATTACCATTAACTGGAGAGAAGAGGAAGATTAATAAAAAAAAGAGAATAAAAATATTTTTTTTCATTTCTTTAAAGTTTTCAAAAATTAATATATAATACTAACAATAATAAATAACATAATTTGAAATTAAAGCAATGTACGATCTGATTATTATCGGAGGAGGCCCGGCTGGAATCACGGCAGGGATTTATGCAGCTCGAAAAAAGTTAAACACACTTATCGTTTCTAAAAATTTCATTGGTCAGACCGGAATGGCGGGAGTTATCGAAAATTGGCCAGGAGAGAAAAAGATACTTGGTCCGGAACTCATTTTTAAATTCACAGATCATTTAGATGAATACGAGATTGAAAAGAAAGAAGAAGAGGTGGTTTCAATTACTAAAAAAGAAAAATTTGTGATTGAAACAAAAACCACAGAATACCTTTCTTCTGCTGTTATTGTTGCAACCGGAAGAAGACCAAGAGAGCTTGGTGTGGTTAATGAAAAAGAATTTATTGGGAGGGGCGTTGTATATTGTACAACCTGTGATGCACCACTTTTTAAAAACAAAAAAGTTGTTGTTGCTGGTGGAGGAAACGCCGCCTTTGAGGCTGCGATTGAAATGAAAGGCTACACAGAAGATGTTTCTCTCTTTGATCTTTCTGATAATTTCTTGGCAGATGAAATTTTACAAGAAAAAGCAAAGGAAATGGAGATAAAACTTTTTAATAATGTAAAAATCAATCAAGTTGAAGGAAAAAATTTTCTAGAAAAAATTAGATATACCGATCTTAAAACAAACAAAGAAGAGATAATTGAGGCAGAGGGACTTTTTATTCAGATTGGTTCTTTACCGATAACTGGGTTTTTAAATAATTTTGTTGATCTTGATAGAGATAAAAATGTTGTTGTTGACTTTAATACCCAAGAAACAAATGTTGCAGGGGTTTTTGCAGCAGGAGATGTTACAAACAGTATTGAGAAACAAATTGTTATTGCGACAGGAGAAGGATCAAAAGCAGCTCTTTCTGCATACCGATTTTTAAAAAAATAAAAGGAGGGTTTTAAATGAAAAAGAGAATCGCTATTTTCATTTTGGTTTTCATAATATTGGTAAGCTGGACAATAATTATATTTGGAATAATGAAAATGGTAAATCTTTAAAGTCAAGGAAATTTCTTGGCTTTTTCTCTAAATTTTTCTATACTGTAATTAATTAATAAAAAAATTATATGAATCAAAAAATAAATAATATTTTTAACATAGTCAAAAACTTCTATAACACGAAGAAAGTTTTATCGATTATAATCGTTTCTTTTCTTTTTTTACTTATCGTGGGGGCTATTTCTTTCTTTCTAATAACAAAGTTACCCAACCCTCCAGAAGAACTAAAGGCGACGGTAAGGGGATACGACAAAATTCATCTTACTTGGCTCGATCAAGGGAAAAGTAATGGATATAATATTTATCGCTCACAAGAGATGGAAACAACCTACGAAAAGGTGGGAAATACTTTAAACTGGCATTACGAAGATAAAGATCTGGATCCGGAAACAACGTATTATTACAGAGTGACAAAACTGGTTAGAGATAAAGAAAGTGATTACAGTATGCAGACGTTTGCAACGACTAATGCAATTGGTGCTCCAACTGGACTTAAGGCCGGAGAAATTGGGCATAACTATATTCAGCTCGTTTGGGATGGATTTCGTGGAAGTGAGGGATATAAGGTGTATCGAACAGATAGTCTTGATAAACCGTATGCAGAAATTACAACAACAACAAATACACAATATTTTGATTCAGGGCTTGAAAATAATAAAGCTTACTACTATGCAGTAACACAAATAATTAACGGAAAAGAAAGTGATTATAGTAAAAGAGAGTTAATTGCAACAAGGGATTGGACCTGTGGGACTTCTGTTTCTTACGACGGAAAATTTTATAGCACAATTCTTATTGGTGATCAGTGTTGGTTTCAAGAAAATCTGAACTATGAAACTCAAGGAGGAAGCTGGTGTTACAACGACGAAGTTCAAAATTGTGAGCGTTACGGAAGACTATATACCTTTGAAATCGCAATGGCAGGAAATAGTGAGGAAGGTTCTCGTGGAATATGTCCAGAAGGATGGAGAGTTCCCTCTGATGAAGATTTTAAAGAACTTGAAAGAGAGTTAGGGATGACCAGAATTGAATCTAATGATTCACAGTGGAGAGGAGAAGACTTGAAGATAGGAGACGTTATGAAAGTATCTTCTTCTTGCACACAAGCTGGAGAAAGTTTTTGTGGGTCATCTAAGTTTAATGTTTTTTTAGGAGGAAGTCGGAGTACCGCAGGAGCATTTCGTTATGTCGGAACACATGCTTTTTTCTGGACTTCAACAGTTTCAGTAGGGGAAGCATGGAGAAGACTATTTTCACTTGATAATCCTGGTGTGCTTCGTGATAAAGCAAATTTAGAAAACGGATTTTATATCCGCTGTATTAAAAATAATTAAGAATATGACTGAAAAAAAACAAATATATAGGTGTGAGATTTGCGGAAACATTGTTGAAGTTTTAGATAACGGGGTAGGAGAACTGGTGTGTTGCAATCAACCAATGAAACTAGAGATTGTTAAAAACAAAGACGAAGGAGTTGAAAAACATCTCCCGGTTATTGAGGAGTTACCAGCAAATGTTTGTGAAGGTAAGGATGGATTCAAGATAAAGGTTGGAGAAGTTGAACATCCTTCAGAGGAAAATCACTATATCGAATGGATTGAGATTAATACAAAAGATGGAAAGTCAGGGAAAAAATTTCTAAAACCAGGAGAAAAACCAGTTGCAGAATTTTATACAAGAGTCGATATTTTAAGTATTAGAGTCTATTGTAATATTCACGGTTTGTGGGAAAAAAATGTCATTTAAGGTTGGTATTGTTGGACTTCCAAATGTCGGAAAATCTACTCTCTTTAAAGCAATAACAAAAAAACAGGTAAGTGCAGAAAATTATCCTTTTTGTACTATTGATCCTAATATCGGAGTTGTTAAAGTAGAAGATGAAAGATTAGAAGCTTTGGCAACTATCTCTAAATCAAAAAAAGTAGTTCATACAACAATTGAGTTTGTTGATATCGCAGGACTAGTTAAGGGAGCACACGAAGGGAAAGGACTTGGCAATAAGTTTCTTTCTCATATAAGGGAAGTTGATGCGATTGTTCAAGTTTTAAGAGAATTTGACGATAAAGACATTTTCCATGTCGAGGGTGAGGTTGATATAAAGAGAGATCAAGAGATAATCAACATGGAACTTGTTATTGCTGATTTGCAACTTACCGAAAAGACGATTGAAAGACTCCAAAAAGATGCACGTGCAGGGCAGAAAGAAACACTTTTTAAATTGGGTGTTCTGGAGAAGATAAAGAAGAACTTGGAGAAAGAAGTGATGATCAAAGACCTTTCTCTCTCAGAAGAAGAAAAAGAATCCGTAAAAGAACTTAATTATTTAACGGTTAAGCCGATAATATATTTAAAGAACACTAATCAAAATAGTAAAGATGATAACTTCTTAACTATCAATGCTAAGATTGAATCAGAGGTGGAGGGGCTTAGCAAGGAAGATGCAAAAGAATATTTAGATTCTTTTGGAATAAAAGAAGATGGGTTAACAAAGCTGATTCGAAAAAGCTACGAATCGCTAAATCTTATCTCTTTTTTCACTTCTGGAGAACAGGAAACGAAAGCTTGGACAGTTGAAAAAGGATCCACGGCGCCGGTAGCCGCGGGTAAAATTCATAGTGATTTCCAAAAAAACTTTATCCGAGCAGAGATTATAAAATACGAAGACTTTATAGAACATGGTGGCTGGACGGGAGGGAAGGAAAATGGGAAAGTTAAAGACAAAGGAAAAGATTATGTTATTGAAGATGGAGATGTTGTATTTTTTAAAGTTGATAAATCAAACTAGAAATGGAGATCATTCTTACTGTAAAATTTGAGAACCGAAAAGAAAAAGTAGAAAAAAGGGGTGAAAAGTATTTTGTTTATGTAAAATCTTTACCAGAAAAAGGAAAAGCAAACAGTGAAGTTGTCCGTGAGATAGCAAAGTACTTTAAAGTTAATGAAAACGAGGTGAAGATTATAAAAGGGAAAAGATCAAGAAAGAAGATAATCTCATTGACAAACAAATAATTTTATTCTAGAATATAGACATTGTACACTAAAAAAAGGAGGTAAGTAGCGTGAAAAAGAGCATAATTTTCTTTTTAATTTTTTTCTTTTTTCTTTCTGGGTGTGGAAGTTCAGAACCAGAGATTGAAGAAGAAATTGTGGAAGAAGAGGTTGAAGTCACTAAAGAGGATCCTGTAGAAGAAGAGGAGGTTTCGATTATTGAATATGACTTAAACTTTCTTACTAGTCTCTTCGGAAAGACAGAGGAAGAAGTAATTCCGCTGTTTGAAGAAAACCCCAGTTTTACAGGAAAGTCCGGGGACCACGATGTAATGCTTTTTTACGAGAATAATAAAATTGCCATCCAGTTCCAGAATTACCAAGTTGAACGGATGGCGCTCCTGAAGGATATAAAAATAATGGACTTTGTCTTCACCGGAGAAACAACCGGGGAAGAGATATTATCTCATTTTGGTATTCCTTTCTCGGAAGGATACTATGATGAAGATACA
>CAYQSS010000027.1:0-8276 GCA_964420305.1 uncultured Candidatus Saccharibacteria bacterium
TTACTAGAAAAAAAGTAGAGGAACTCGTGAAAGGCAATGTTACCACGAATATCTTTGAAACCATCGAAGCGATTGCAAAGAAAGACAGAAAGAAAGCTCTTTTTCTTTTCTATGACCACCTAGAAAAAGGAGATAATTTGCAGTATATCCTTTCGATGATTGTTTATCAGTTTCGCAATCTTGTCATCGTAAGAGATCTTATTGAGAAAAATTATTCTTATAATGAGATAATGAAAAAAAGTGGTTTACACCACTTTGTTTTCAAAAAAACCTATGATCAGGCAAATAAGTTTTCTTTCCAAGAGCTAAAAGATATTTATGACAAGCTTTTTTCAATTGATCTTAAAACAAAAACGGGACAAGTTGATCCCGCTTTAGCTATTCATCTTTTCCTTTTTGATTCTTAAGCTGATGCTTTTGTTAAACGTGATTTTTTACGAGCACCAGTATTCTCTTTAATAACCCCCCTCTTTACAGCTTTATCAATTATCTTATATGCCTGAGGAAGAAGTTTTTTTGCATCTTTCTTTTTTCCTTCTTTGACAAGATCTCTAATTTCTTTTACAACTCTCTTCATTCTTCTTTTATAACCCAAATTCAAAACGCGAAGTTTTTCGTTTTGTTTTAATCTTTTTTTTGCAGACTTTATAACTGGCATTTTTTTATCTAATTACAGTCAAATGTATATCATTTTTTCACTTTTTAGTCAAATCTGATATAATAGAAACATGATCTACTACTTAAAGGGGAAAATAACCATAAAAGAAAAAGACTTTATCATTTTTGATGTTCAGGGCGTTGGGTATAAGGTCTTTGTTGACGGCTATTTTAACGATGAAAAGATAATTTATTGTTTTATGCAAAAAAGCGATAAGGATATTAAGCTTTTCGGATTTAAAGAGAAAGAAAATCTAGAACTCTTTGAGAAACTTATCAAAATGCCAGGAATAGGACCAAAAACGGCACTGCGTATTGCTTCTATCGCTTCTGTCGAAGAATTGAAAGAAGGGATAGAGAAAGAAGATAAAGAAGTAATGGAGAAGATTTTTAGTATTGGTAAGAAAAAAGGACAACAGGTTGTTTTTGAGCTAACAGAAAAGTTTTTTGAAAAAAAAGAAGATGAAGCCTTTCAAACGCTAAAAAGTCTCGGGTTTAGCGATGATAAGATCAATAAAGCTCTAAAAAAGATTAAGGGGTTTAAAAACGAAGAAGAAAGAATTGAGAAAGCATTAAAAATATTAGGAGAATGATTAAGAAAATATTAAGAAAGATAAAAGTAATGGTTAATTTTTATCATTTTTTATACTCCTTTTTAGGTGCTCTTTATTATTTTTTCCCTTCACGAAAGATAAAAGTATTCGCTGTTACAGGAACAAATGGGAAAAGTACAACAGTTGATATGATTGCACGAGTTTTTAAAAAAGCGGGAGTTAGAGTTGCTGCTTTCTCGTCGGTTAAATTTGAAATTGCTGGAGAAGAAGAGCCAAACCTTTTTAAAATGACAATGCCAGGGAGAGCAACTGTCCAAAAATTACTTAGAAAAGCAGTAAAAGAAAAATGTCAGATTGCAGTAATTGAAGTTACCTCTGAAGGGATAAAGCAGTACCGGCATCGCTTTATTAAGATTGACACGGCATGTTTTACTAATCTTTCTCCTGAACACATCGAATCACATGGCGGATTTGACAATTATAGAAAAGAAAAAGGAAAGCTTTTTATGGCGGTTAAAAATACTCACGTTATTAACAGCGATGATGAAAATGCGAAATATTTTTTAAGTTTCCCTGCAAAAAAGAAGATAACTTATTCTGCTTTGAAAAATGCGGATATTAGGGCAGAAAAAGTATCGGCATCTTCTAAAGGAGTAAGTTTCTCTGTTGATGGAGATGAATTTTTTCTTGGCGTAGCAGGAAAGTTCAATGTATATAATGCACTTGTTGCAATCGCGCTTGCAAAAAAAGAAAATATTGATATGAAATTTGTAAAGGAAGCGTTAGAAGAGATGAAAGTAATGCCGGGGAGAATGGAGGAATTACAATCATCCCCATATCGCGTTATTGTTGATTATGCAGTTACACCAGTTACACTAGAAGGGGTTTACAAAGAACTTTTAGAGAATTTTTCACCGAAAAGGATTATTGCCGTCCTTGGTTCTTGCGGAGGAGGAAGAGATAAGTGGAAAAGACCAGTATTAGGAGAGATAGCCAGTAAGTATTGCCAGAAAGTTATTGTTACAAACGAAGACCCTTATGACGAAGATCCAGAGGAGATAATTGATGAGATAATTGCAGGAACAAGCGGGAAAGGAGAAAAAATAATTGACAGAAGAGAGGCGATAAGAAAAGCCTTAAGTTATGCAGAACAAGGAGATGTAATAATTGTTACCGGGAAAGGTAACGAGCCGTGGATGTGTGTTAAAGGAGGGAAAAAGATACCGTGGGATGATCGGGAAATTATTAAAGAAGAATTAAAGAAAATAATATGAAAAGAATACCAAAAAGCATTAAAAAACATATTCGTAAAGAAAAGGCCCGCATCCGAAAAGAAAGCGGGGCTACCAAAAAAACTTTCAGAGAAATGTTTTCTAAATATTATAAAGTAAAAAAATAAAAATATGACCATAAGAGAAATTTATGAACTAGCGATTAAGGAAGGAATAAAAGCTGATTTCCGTGGTGAAAAGATAATCAAAGATAATCAAAAGAGAGAGAAAGAAAAATATGAAAAGATGAAGAAAGAAGAGAAAGAGACCTATGATAAGGAGAGAATGAGTAATCCTTTTTCTGATTCTAGAATTCTTTTTGGAGACGAGAAAAAAAAGGTTAAAAAGGTTCTTGTGGGGATTGATATTGACGGGGAAGAAATGCTCCTTGCAAAGGAACTCAGTGACATTGATCTTGTTATTTCACACCATCCAAGAGGGATAGCTCTGATGGGGCTTGATGATGTAATGAAACTCCAAATTGATGTAATGCACATGTACGGCGTGCCAATAAATATTGCGGAAAAATTAATCAAAAAGAGGATAGAAGAAGTTTCAAGGGGTCTTTCTCCAGCGAATCACAATCGCGTTGTTGATATGGCAAGGCATCTTAATATTCCTTTAATCTGTTTGCACACTCCTTGTGATAATTTAGCAGCACAATTTGTTGATCAAAAATTAAAAAAAGATAAACCAGTTTTTGTTGAAGATATTATTTCTTCTTTAAAGAAAGTTCCGGAGTATAAGGAAGCGGAAAAGTTTGGTGCAGGACCGAAGATATTTGTTGGTGGAAAAGAAAATAGAGCAGGAAAGGTGGTGATTAGTGAGATGACTGGTGGAACGGAGGGGGCGCCAGAGATTTATGAAAGACTAGCCCACGCAGGTGCAGGAACAGTTGTCGGGATGCACATCTCTGAGAAACACAGAGAGGAAGCAGAAAAGGCACATATTAATGTTGTTATTGCAGGACATATCTCTTCTGATTCGATAGGAGTTAATCTTTTCCTAGATAATTTAGAAAAGAAAGGGATTGAGATTGTTCCTTGCTCAGGAATGATAAGAGTATCAAGGAACTAAAGATTTTTTGTCATATAGGTCTTCTCTAATTTGTAACCTAAGTTTTTCCAGTAATCTCTTACTCCTACCCCAGAGATTACAATGATGCGAGTTTTTTCTTTCTTTGCTATTTTTTCTGCTTCTTTAACCAGTTTTTTTCCTAATCCCTTGTGTTGTGGAGAGTCTTTTTTTCTTTCTTTTGTTTTTGTTTGTTGCCCATAAGTACGGATCTCTCTTATAATTGCAGAGTTTCTGATAATACTTTCTTTTGTTAATCTTAGACGAAGAAGAGCATAAAGCTTACTTCTTTTTTTATTTTCAAAAGATAAAACAATTTCTTTTCCCTCTGACGCTTCGTACTCTTCCTTAAAAAGAAATATCTTTTCTTTTTCATCATAATTTTCTTTTACTTCTCTGCAACGGATACATTTACACCTCCAATTATTTTTCTTTTCATCTTCTTTGATATTTTCTCTTAAATTAGATATTTTGCATCCGTGGGCTATTGATTGGATTGGAATATCTCTAAAGAGCCTTTGGATTCTTACGTAATAAGGAATGATGTTCTTTTTTATCTCGATAATTGCTCTTTTAAGATCTTCATCACTATAAACAGTATGTTTTTTTTCTTTAAAAAGTTTGTAAAGAGGAGTCCCCTTTAAAACAAGGCAGGGATATATTTTCAGAAAGTCTGGACGGAAATCAGGATTTTCGAAAGTCCTTTTAAATGTTTCGATATCTTTTAGAATATTGCTTTTAGGGAGGTTAAGCATCATCTGATAACATATCTTAAAGCCGGCATCTTTTAATATCTTTGTTACCTTTATTGTGTCTTTTACTTTGTGTCCTCTCTTTGTAAAATCTAAAACATCGTCAAAGAGAGATTGTACGCCAAGCTCTACCATTGTAACCCCGTATCTTCTTAATTTCCTTATTTCTTTTTCGGTTATAAAATCGGGTCTTGTTTCTATCGAAAGGCAAACAATACGATGTTTTGCGCTTTCGTTTTTCTCTTGCGCTTTTTTTAGAGAAGTACTACTTACTTTATTACAAGCGTCAAAACAGCGTTTAATAAACCATTCTCTGTATTTCTCTTCATAAAAAGACCAGGTTCCACCAACAATTCTTAGTTCTATCTTCTCTGTTGGATGACCGGTTTGCTCTAAAGAAGAGATACGCATTCTAACTTGCCTTAAAGGATCGTAATCGCTTAATACGGCACGCATTACCGCTGGTTCGTTGGTAAGATAACTTTTGGGAGCATTTTTTTCTTCTGGGCAGTAAATGCACTTTCCGGGGCAAGGAAAGGGTTTTGTTAAAACGGAGATATTTACAACCCCAGAAAGAGAACGGACAGGACGAGTTTTAAGAAGATTAGCTACTTTTTCATCTTTTTTCCCTTTTTTATGATAAACTCTAAGAAGACTGACGTTTGTTGGAAAGTTCGTCTTATGCTTCTTAGAGACGTCTTTCTTGACACGTTCAAGATCTTCTCTAGTTTGAGCTTTTTCTTTAATTAGTTTTTCAATTATTTCTTCTTCTATAGTCATATTATGAAAAAAAGTGAGGCAAAAAAAATAATGGATGATTTGCGGGATGATTATAACTTAGTATCATCTTCATTTGCAAGTTCACGCGATAGAATGTGGCCAGAACTAAAATTTCTTTTTGATTACGCAAAACCTGGAGAAAAGATCCTTGATCTGGGATGTGGTAACGGGAGATTTTCTCAGTATTTAGAAAAAGCAGATTATGTCGGAGTTGATTTTTCAGAAGAAATGATATCTGAAGCTAAAAAAAGATTTCCGGGGAAGAGTTTTTTGGTTGGTAATGCTCTCAATCTTCCTTTTGAAGCAGACTTTTTTGATAAGGCATACAGCATTTTAATGATTCATCAGATTCCCTCACATGAATATCGTTTGCAAGTGCTTTCCGAAATAAAAAGAGTTTTAAAAAAAGATGGGATAGTGTTTTTAGCTGTTTGGAAAATGAAAGGAGACGAAAAAATAGAAAGCTTTTTAGGAGAAAAAGAGATATATTTAAAAAGAAAAAGATATTATTATCTTTTTGAAGAAGGAGAGTTGTCTTCTCTTTTAAAAGAGGCAGGATTTTTGATTCTTAAAGAGGGAATTGCTGATGGGGACAAAAGAAGTAATTTTTATGTTATTGCCAAGAAAAAATAAGTGTCTTATACTAATCAAATATTAATAATTTATTAAAATATGCTTAAATATCTAGGGACTATTTTAATTGTGATTGGGATCATAATGATCTTTTATGGAATGTTTTTCTCGATGCAGATTTTTCTGCAAGAAAAAGAACCACCAACGGTTTTTAGAACTGAGAATATATTTTTAGGTGATCTAATGCCAAAAAACGAAGAAGAAGATTCTTTAGAAAAAGAAGAAATAAACATCGAGAGCATTGTGCCGATAAGTGATACGCTAAATGTTTTTGCTGCACTAGCCTTTACAACGCTCCTTATTTTTGGAGGAGCAAGGATCGTTAGTGCAGGGGCGTCTATTTTAAAATGACAAACAATCATCACAGAGAAAATGCAGCATCGAAGATAATCACACACGTTCCACTGTGCAGTGAAGAAAACTCGGTAAAAGATGTAGTTGAGAAAATAAAAAAGGAAAGGTTTCAATTTCTAGACTACATTTATGTTCTTGATGAAGAAAAAAGGATAAAAGGGGTTTTTTCTGTAAGAGATCTTTTTTTAAGAGAAATGAATGAGAAGGTTGGCGAATTTATGGAAAAAAATGTTATCTGTGTCAAAGAATTCACTGATCAAGAAAAGGTGGCTATTCTTGCTTTAAAGAAAAAACTAAAAGCAATTCCAGTTTTAGACGATAATGGTTATTTTCTGGGTGCTGTTCCGTTCTCTGCTATTCTTTGTATCCAGCATCACGAACATCGTGAAGATATTTTAAGGTCAGTTGGAATTGTTGAAGAAAAAAGAGACTTTCAGGGCGCTTCTTCTTTGGTCAGTTTAAGACTTCCCTGGCTAATAATTGGTCTCATTGGAGGAGTTTTTGCTGCTCAAATTGTTTCTCTTTTTGAAACTTCATTGAAAGAGTATTTTCTGGTTGCTGCTTTTATTCCTCTTATTCTCTATATGGCCAGTGCTGTTGGATCACAAACCCAAACACTATATATCAGGAGCTTAGTTTTTGCTGATTTTGAAAACAAGAAATATTTTTTAAGGGAAGTTAAGGTAAGTGTTGCTTTAGCATTTTTTCTAAGTATTATTTTATCTCTTCTCTCGTTTCTTCTTTTCCGTGAAGCTCCTGTTTCCATAGTACTCGGAGTATCCCTGTTTTTAACAATCATTGCTGCAGTCTTTTTGTCAATTATCATTCCTTTTATTTTCCAGAAAGCAAAAGTTGATCCAGCTCTTGGTTCAGGCCCGTTTGCGACTATTTTTGCAGATATCACGAGTTTGGTTATTTATTTTCTAATTTCGGTGTGGCTTTTAGGGGTTATTGTTTGATATTGACAAAAGAAGAGAAAAAAGTAACATAAAAGAGGATATGAAAGCTATAAATATTACACCAAAAATTAGTTTTAGAGTTGTAACAAACACCTTATTTATTTGTGTATCCGACTGAGGGAAGGAGAAGCTATAAAAACGGCAACTTATCCCCTCAAAAAGGGGATTAACTTATTATGAACGAGAAAAAGTATTATTTAACTAAAGACGGATTAGAGAAGATAAAAAAAGAGTACGAAGAACTGAAGAAAAAGCGTAAAGAAAAGTTGAGAGTTGATGCACCTGGAGTTTTCCATTCCGAAGAAGTTGATCCTGAATATCTTAGTTTCCAAAAAGAACTAAGTGATCTAGAAGAGAAAACGGCAAGATTAGAAGATGCTCTAAGAAATGCAGAGATAATTGATCCTTTGGTAAATTGCAAAGAAGTTCGTCTGGGAGCAGAAGTTGTGATTGATATTAAAGGAAGAGAAGACAAGATAGTTCTTGTTGGAACTCTTGAAGCAGACCCAGAAAAAGGAAAAATTTCCAACGAGTCTCCGGTTGGTAGGGCTATTTTTGGTCGAAGAGAAGGGGACATGGTCACAATTTCTTCAACAACTGTTTATAAAATAAAAAAAATTAGCTACCCTAAAGATTAATTGTAATTAATTGTGTTATGTAGTATTTTTAAAAACAGAAATATTTTTCTGTTTTTATTTTAAAGAAATGATAAAACCCAATCGCTTAATCGTTAAGATAATTATTACTAATTTTTTTGTTTATGCAGGATGGGGTCTTATTGCACCTATTTTTGCACTTTTTGTTACCGGACAGATAAAAGGAGGATCTCTAGAACTTGTTGGTATTGCTGTAGGAGTGCACTGGATCGTCAAATCAACTATCCAACCATTTCTGGCATATCATATGGATAAAGTAAAAGGCGAGCAAGATGACATAAATTTTCTTCTTAACGGAATGATCGTTGCTACTGTTGTTCCTATAATGTATATCTTTGTTTGGGAGGTTTGGCACGTAATACTTCTTGAGGCGATAAGAGGTGTTGGTCTTGCAATGATTGTCCCAACATTAAGTGGCATATTAACAAGACATGTTGATAAAGACTGGGAATCCTATACATGGAGTTTAGAAAGCACAGGAATTGGGTTTGCTGCTGGATTTTCGGCGATTTTCGGAGGAGTTATTGCTGCAATTTTGGGGTTTAAGGTAGTTTTTTTATTAGTTGCAATGATTAACGCCATTGCG
>CAYQSS010000028.1:0-8194 GCA_964420305.1 uncultured Candidatus Saccharibacteria bacterium
TGGCTCGGGGAATGTGGATTATATGTTGTATGGATAGCGCAGAAATAAAAATCGAAACCCTCTGTTTATAATTAAATAGAGGGACTTTTTTTTAAATTACCTATGTTGTATAATACTAGAGATTTATTTGGAATATGGATTTTTATATAACAACTGGAATAATCAATGCTTTTTTCTCTTTGGTTTTTGGATTGTTTGTTTTTTTCAAAAACAAAAATAAAGACACTAATCGAACTTTTTTTTCACTATGTTTGTCTGTTACTTTTTGGAGTATTTTTTATGTAGCATGGCTTTGGTCTAAAGACTCAAATCAGGCATTATTTTATTCAAGAGCATTGATGATTGGAGCAATCTTCATTCCAATTACCTATCTACACTTTCTTTTTACTATTACTGAAAAAGTAAAAGAAAACAGAATTATTTTGAAGGCTGGTTATTATTTCTTTTCTTTTTTTCTTCTTTTTGTTTTTACTCCTTATTTTGTTGAAAGCGTAACTCCTAAGTTAGGTTTTTTATTCTGGCCAAATCCTGGTATCTTGTATCATCCTTTTATAATTGTTTGGGCTTTTTACATGTTTTATTCTGTCTATTTTTTAGTAAAGGAAATAAAGTTTTTTTCTGGGACGAAAAAAACACAACTATTTTATATTTTGATTGGAACAGTTATTGGTTACTTGGGTGGAGCTACCAATTATTTATTGTGGTATGATATTCCCATTTCTCCGGTTGGGAATTGGACACTAAGCGTATATTTAGCAGTAGTTTTCTATGCAATTTTAAAATATCGTTTTTTGGATATACGTGTTGCGTTAAGCAGGGGGTTGATTTATCTTTTCTCTTTCGTCTCTGTAATTTCTATTGGAATTTTTTCAGCTTTTGTTGTAGAAACAATTTTTCCTGAGGTTTCGCAAAAAATAATTATTTCTCTTTCTCTTGTAATTGGAATTTTGTTATTTAGACCAATCTTTGAATTCTTTCAAAACTTTGCTGCAAAATACTTTAGTTATACTTTCTATAACTATCAAAGAGTTTTAGCTGATCTTGGGAAAAGCCTGACGAGAGTTTTGGAAATAGAAAAACTTTCTTCATTAATCACTGACACGCTGTCAGATACGATGAAATTAAACAGAGCTGTTATTTTAATAAGAAACGATAGCGAGGGAAGATATATAATTCAGAAAAATATCGGTTTTAAAGAAGAGAACGGAATATCTTTAGTAAAAGATAACTTTTTAACAGAATATTTAGAGAAAAAACAGAAACCTTTAGTTTATGAAGAACTGTCTTTAATGCTTCGTGATTCAAAGAATGATAAAGAAAAAAAGAAAATAAAGGAATTACAAGAAAATATGTATCGTATCGAAGCGGCACTTTGTCTGCCACTCTTAATTGAAGATAAGATTTCGGGAATGATTGTCTTGGGGAATAAGATTTCAGGTGATCCATACTTTGAACAAGACATAGATCTTTTAAGTGGACTCTCAAGCCAAGCTTCTATCGCTTTCCAGAATGCAAAACTTTATTCTGAGGTACAAGATTTGTCACAAAATCTTGAGAAGAAAGTAGATGAACAAGTTAAAGAGTTAAAGAAAGCGTATAATAAGCTTCAGAAGTTAGATAAGGTAAAGACAGAGTTTATGTCGATTATCTCTCACCAACTAAGAACTCCGCTTAGCATTATTAAAGGACATCTTTCGATGGTTAGCGAAGGAGTTTACGATGATAATGAAGAGAGAAAAAAAGAAATACTAAATAATGTTTATGATGCAAACGAAAGACTTATTGCTCTTGTAAACGACGTTCTAAATATTTCTCGTATTCAGTCTGGAAGAGTAGAGATAAGCAAAGAAGAGACTAACTTAGTAGAGCTGACTAGGAAAACAACAGAAAGAATGATGCCTTCTGCAGACGAAAAAGGAATTAAATTAATTTTTAATAAGAAAGATGAAGAATTTCCAAAGATTAATATCGATGTTGCTAAGATAGAAAATGTAATTATCAATCTTGTTGATAACGCAATTAAGTACACAAACGAAGGAGAAGTAAATGTTTCTCTTGAAAAAGAAGATGATTATCTTTTGATAGAGATAAAAGATACTGGAGAAGGAATGGTAAAAGAGGAAATTGAAAAACTTTTTGACACCTTTTCACGAGGAGGAGCAGGGAAGAAGAACTGGATACAAGGCGCGGGACTTGGCCTTTATATCGCCCGTCAGTTTGTTGAAATGCATGATGGGAAAGTATGGGCAGAATCAGAAGGAGAAGGAAAAGGATCTCAGTTTTACATCAAACTCCCTCTTTGATTTTTACAACCTAAACTGATATAATCACTATATACCCCCTAGTAGAGTAAAAGAAGGGGGATTTTTGGGCTTATGTTTAAATTAAAAGCACAGTTTAAACCAGAAGGAGATCAACCACAGGCAATTTTAAAACTTACTGAAGGATTAAAAAAGGGTTTTGGAAAACAAACCCTTCTTGGAGTTACTGGCTCTGGGAAAACATATACTATCGCAAAAGTTATTGAGAATGTTCAAAAGCCAACTCTGGTGATAAGTCACAATAAGACGTTAACTGCCCAGCTTTGCAACGAGTTTCGTCATTTCTTTCCCGAAAACTCAGTACACTACTTCGTTTCATACTATGACTACTATCAACCAGAAGCATACATCAAACAAACCGACACCTATATCCGCAAAGAGGCACTAATTAACGAAGAGATTGATAAGCTACGTCACAAGGCGACAACTGCGCTTCTAACAAGAAGCGATGTAATTGTGGTAGCCTCTGTTTCCTGTATCTATGACTTAGGGCTTCCTACGGCATACAAGAGAAACATCTTTTATTTAAAGAAAGGAGAAGAGATAACAAGAGAAGAGATTGCCAAATCTTTAATCAAGATGCATCTTCAAAGAACACCTTCTGTTTTACAAAGAGGAAGGTTCCGCATTCAAGGAGATGTTCTGCAAATTGCTCCAGTCAACGAAGACGTTATCTATTACATAGAACTTTTAAAAGGAAAGGTGGAAAAGATTTTTGTTGTTGATCCTGTAGAAGGTTTTGTTCCTGGGAAAACACCAGAAGCAGATGAGATTATTATCTCTCCTGTAAGGCACTTTTTATCTGAAAAAGAAACGATTAAAGAACCACTGCGAAAGATTGAAGAAGAATTAAAAAGAAGAGTTAAATACTTTGAGAAGAACAAGATGCCTCTTGAAACAGAAAGAATTGAGCAGATTACAAGAAATGACTTGGCAAGAATACGCGAGACAGGGTACTGTCACGGAATAGAGAACTACTCGATGCATTTATCGGGGAGAAAGAAGGGAGAATCTCCTTCTTCACTTCTTGATTACTTTAAAGAAGATTTTTTAGTAGTTATTGATGAATCACATATCACTGTTCCGCAAATCAGAGCGATGTATCACGGGAACAGATCAAGAAAAGAGTCTTTAATAAAACACGGATTTCGTCTTCCCTCAGCAATAGAAAATAGGCCCCTTACTTTCACAGAGTTTGAAAAGAAAGTTAATGAAGTGATCTATGTTTCTGCTACTCCTGCGGATTATGAAAAGGAAAACAGTAATCAGATAGTAGAGCAGATTATAAGGCCCACGGGGCTTGTTGATCCGAAGATTACAATGCTTCCTTGTCGTGGGCAGATAAATGATCTTTTAGTAAGGATTGATGAGAGAGTAAAAAGGAAACATCGCGTTTTAGTTACAACGTTAACGAAAAGGATGGCCGAAGATTTGACCGATTATTTAAAGGAAAGAGATGTTAAAGTTTCTTATCTTCACAGTGACGTAAAATCTTTGGATAGAATAAGAATACTCACTTCTCTTCGGAAGGGAGTGGTTGATGTTGTCGTGGGAGTTAATCTTTTACGTGAAGGATTGGATTTGCCGGAAGTCTCTTTGGTTGCGATATTAGATGCTGATAAAGAAGGATTTTTACGTAGCGAAACTTCTCTTATCCAAACAATCGGAAGAGCAGCAAGAAATGTTGAAGGAGAAGTTTTAATCTACGCTGATAAAATAACAGGATCAATTAAAAGGGCGGTTGAAGAGACAGATAGAAGGAGGGAGATTCAGAAGGAGTATAATAAAAAGCATAACATCACTCCAAAGACGATTGAGAAAGAGATTAGCGATATTGTACCGACAGAAGAGATTTTGGAGATTGAAATCAAACCCCTTTTAAAATCTAAAAAAGCAATAGATAGATTTATAAAAAATAAAGAAAAAGAGATGAGAGAGGCTGCAAAAAACTTAAACTTTGAACTGGCAGCGCTCCTTCGTGACGAGATTAGTGAGATAAAGAAAAAATATGAAAGATAAAATAATAATAAAAGGTGCCAGAGAGCATAACTTAAAGAATGTTAATTTAGAGATTCCACGTAACAAGATGACGGTTTTTACTGGCATTTCTGGATCTGGGAAATCATCACTTGCTTTTGACACTATCTTTGCTGAAGGGCAGAGAAGATATGTTGAGTCACTTTCTGCCTATGCAAGACAGTTTCTAAGTAAGATGGATAAACCAGAAGTAGACGAGATAGAGGGACTTTCTCCAGCAATCTCTATTGACCAGAAGGCGCAATCTCATAATCCAAGATCAACCGTAGCAACAGTAACTGAAATATATGATTTTTTACGAGTTCTTTTCGCAAGAATCGGAAGACCGCGCTGTCCAAAATGTGGAGATGAGATAAGTTTTCTTTCAGTTGATCAAATCGTTGACAGCATTCTTGAATTAAAAGAAAAAGAAAAGGTTACTATTCTAGCGCCGGTTGTAAAAGGGAGAAAAGGGGAGTATTATCAGCTTCTTTATGATCTTTTAAATGATGGATTTAGAAAAGTAAGAATTGATGGTAATTTTTATTCTTTAAGAGAAAGAGTTGTGATGCCAAGATACGAAAAACATGATATTTCTGTTGTAATCGACGAGATTCCGATGACGATGGGAAAAAAGGATGTAAGGATAAGACTTTCTGAAGCCGTGGAGACTGCGCTTAAAAAAGGAAACGGTTTTTTAGAAGTGGTTGCTAAAGATGAGGAGCGACAATTTTCAGAAAAGCTGTCCTGTCCGAAAGATAACTTCTCTTATCCTGAAATTGAACCACGACTTTTTTCTTTTAACAGCCCATATGGGGCATGTGAGGTGTGTAACGGACTGGGAAAAGAAAACCTGTTTTCCGAAAAACCTTGCAAGGCTTGTAAAGGAAAAAGACTAAGAGAAGAAGCATTAAATGTTTTTATACAAAAAAAGAACATTTCTGATGTTGTTTCGATGTCTATTAAAGACGGAGCAGATTTTTTTGAAAATTTAGAAGAGAAGTTAAATGATTACGAAAAAGAAATAGCAAAAACTCCTTTAAGAGAGATAAAAGAAAGAGCACGATTTTTATTAGACGTTGGTCTTGATTACTTAACGTTTGATAGGGCATCACACACTCTTTCTGGGGGAGAGGCACAGAGAATTAGGCTTGCGACACAAGTTGGATCAAGATTAGTAGGAACCCTCTATATCTTAGATGAACCGACAATTGGTCTTCATCAAGAGGATAATCACAGGCTGATTAAAACTTTGCAAAACCTAAGAGATATTGGGAATACAATCATCGTCGTAGAGCACGACGAGGAAACAATATTTGCATCAGATTATCTAGTTGATTTTGGGCCGGGAGCAGGAACAAACGGAGGAGAGATTGTTGCCACAGGCGAGATTCCAAGTATCTTCAAAGATAAATCAAAAAAATCTTTGACCCTTGATTACTTGAGGAAAGAGAAGGAGATACCATTTCCCAAAGAGTGGAGAAAGATTAAATCTACAACGCCTTGTCTTAAAATAAGGGGAGCCAAGGAGCATAATTTAAAAAATATCAATGTTGATATTCCTCTTTCAAGATTTGTTGCGATAACCGGAGTTTCTGGCTCTGGAAAAAGCACTCTTGTTTACGATGTGCTCTATAAAAATTTAGCAAATAAGCTACACCACTCTAAACTAGAAGAAGGGAAGGTAAATGTGATAAAAGGAACAGAGTATATTGATAAGGTAATTAATATCAGTCAAACTCCAATCGGGAGAACTCCAAGGTCAACACCAGTAACTTACGTTGGCGTTTTTACAGATATTCGCGAGCTCTTTTCTTACAACGAAGAAGCAAAACTTCGTGGGTGGAGTCCGAGTAGGTTTAGCTTTAACGTTTTAGGAGGAAGGTGTGAGAATTGTAAAGGATATGGGTATATTGCCGTTGAGATGCACTTTTTACCGACAGTGTTTGTCCCCTGTCAGGTTTGTAAAGGAAAGAGGTTTAATCGGGAGACGTTAGAGATAAAGTACCGTGGGAAGAATATTTTTGAAGTGTTAAGTATGACCGTTGATGAAGCACTTTTGCACTTCAACGATACGCCGTGGATTGAGAAGAAATTAAAGATACTAAAAGATGTTGGTCTTGGGTATTTAACCCTAGGTCAGTCAGCAACAACACTATCCGGAGGAGAAGCACAAAGAATAAAACTTTCTTCTGAACTTGCAAAGCCGGACACCCACAACACCCTTTATATCTTAGATGAACCAACAGTGGGATTACACTATGAAGACGTTAGAAAGTTGATTTATGTTTTACAAAGACTTGTTGATAGAGGAAACACAGTTGTTGTTATTGAACATCATCTAGACGTTATTAAAAATGCAGATTATGTAATTGATCTTGGTCCAAAAGGAGGCGAGGGAGGGGGAGAAGTTGTGGCTGTTGGTGATCCAAAACAAGTTTCAAGGAAAGGAGGAAGTTTTACTGGAAAATATTTAAGGAAAATACTTTAAAGATAAAAGGAGATATTCTTAGATCAGGATTTGTATAATACTTGCATTATTGTGTAAAATGACTATAATCATAGTAATATTTTACTATAACAATCTATGATTTCATTAAGATCAAAAATAACGCAAAAGATTCTGGAAGTTTTCTTTTTAAATAAAAAGGAAAGAGTTTATGTTAATGAAATGGCAAAAAGAATAAAAGAAGATCCTGCAAATGTACACAAGAAGCTTCTTGAAATGAAAGAGGAAGGAATATTATTAGATGAGTACCAAGGAAAAGAGAGATATTTCTTTTTGAATAAAAACTATCCTTTTTTGAAAGAATATAAAAAGATTATTTTAAAGGGGTTTGGATTTGAAAAGATACTAAGAGAAGAGCTTAAGAAAATTATTGGAGTTAATGCTGCTTATCTTTTTGGCTCTTATGTAACGGGAAAGTTTTCCGAAGAAAGTGATATAGATCTTTTAATAGTTGGAAATTTTGATTTCAAAAAAACCCAAAAGGTGTTTTTAGAGATGCAGAGAAGGCTAGGAAGAGAGATAAATTCTGTAGAACTGACAAAAAAAGAGTTTGATAAAAGACTAAAAGAAAAGGATCCTCTTTTAGAAGATATTTTTTCTAAGAAACATATCAAGATTTTGTAATTTTTCTTAAAAATTTTATTAACTAAAAGTATTATGAAGGAGGACAATAAACCAAAGATAGGATTTGAGACAAAATATTTTCAAAGAAAAGTTTTTTCGGAAAAAGCAGTATTGAGGTATTTTAATAGCGCCCTAAAAGACATCAAGATAGCTTGTAGTAGTAATTATCCGGAAGTGATGTTCAAGTTTTCTTATGATGCATTAATTAAAACCGGTATTACCGTGATTGCCTTTTATGGATATAAGGTTAAAAGTAGACAGGGACACCATATAATGATTTTAGAAAAATTTTCCCAAATTTTAAGAGAGAAAGAGATTGGGATAACAGGAGATAGAATGAGAAAGAAACGAAATTTAGATCTATATGAAGGAGGAACACTGATATCAAAAAAAGAAGCAAAAAACTATTTAATTTTTACAAAGAAAATATTTTTAGAAGCAGAAAAGCATGTTAAAAAACAGAGATCTTTATTTGAAAAGGATGGTAGAAAAGAATAAAATAGGTAATTTCTTTGAGAGAGGACCGACTATCAAAAAAAAGGTTTTACAGAAAATACTTTAGAGATGAAAGAACAAATAAAAGACATCCCAGAAACTCCCGGTGTTTACCTCTTTAAAAAGAAAGGAGAAGTTATTTATATTGGAAAAGCAGGGAACTTGAGAAGAAGAGTGCAAAGCTACTTTAGTAGTAAAGAAGAAAGAGCAGCAAAAATCGCAGAGAATA
>CAYQSS010000029.1:0-7627 GCA_964420305.1 uncultured Candidatus Saccharibacteria bacterium
ACAGTGGAACTTACACCAACAGAAATCTTTCTGCAGGAACAAGTTACACTTACACTTTAAGAAGCGGTAATACAACAAGAACTGCAACCTGTAAAACTTCTGGTGGAACAACAACGACTAAACCAACTACTACAAAAACTCCAACACTATCTTTATCTTGCAGCTCCTCAACATCATCTTCTGTTACTTTAAGATACAGTTACTCTAACGCAACAAGCCCTACTATTTACAGAAACGGTTCAAAGGTAGCTGGACTTCCATCAGGAAGTAACAGTGGAACTTACACCAACAGAAATCTTTCTGCAGGAACAAGTTACACTTACACTTTAAGAAGCGGTAATACAACAAGAACTGCAACCTGTAAAACTTCTGGTGGAACAACAACGACTAAACCAACTACTACCACTACGCCAAGAACAACTGTTCCAAAGACTACTTATCCAACGTACAGCTACACCCCAACATACGCACCTCCAGCAGGAGTTACTGAGTGGGAGCCTTGGTATCCAGAGTACACTCCAACATATTCTGCCCCAGCAGGAGTTACTGAATGGGAACCTTGGTATCCAGAATACACTCCAACATATTCTGCCCCAGCAGGAGTTACTGAGTGGGAGCCTTGGTATCCAGAATACACTCCAGTGTATGCATCAACTATACCTGCAACATCATATGCTACAAGCGGGAACGTAAGAGTTACTGCGGAGAATAATGTTGTTGTCGATACATCGAAACCAAGTGTGATCAAAAGAGAGACGACAGAACCTCCAACTACAGTTCCAACCGGAATTACCAGTAAAACAGTGCTCGAATACCTCTTACTACCATTTCTTTTTATCTTTTTAGCATTTATCCTTTTTAGAAAGCAGATTGTAAGATTAGTGAAAAATATTGAAAGCACAAGAAGGGAAGTAAGGGCAGAGTGGATTTAATTTTATTAGTTCTTTTGAAAGCAAAAAATCGCCATTAGGGCGGTTTTTTGTTATAATAAAAAATGGAAAAGATAATTATTGGGTATAAAGAACTGGGAATATCACCACTTGACCTCATAAAAGAAATTAAAAAAAAGAACCCTCATCTTCAGAAAGAAAAGATGGCTTATGCTGGAAGACTTGATCCGATGGCCGAGGGCGTTGTTTTGATTGTTGTTGGGGATGAGTTAAAGAACTTTGATTCTTATTTAAATCTTGATAAAGAATATGAGGGAAAAATTCTCTTTGGTTTTGATTCAGATACTTACGATCTTTTAGGAATAGCAGAGAAAAAAGAGAAAGTAGAAGAAGGATTAGCAGAAGAAGTATTAAAAAGCTTTGTTGGCAGTTTTTCTTTTAAACTTCCTTCTTTTTCAAGTTATAAGATAAAAGGCAAACCACTTTTCTGGTGGACGCTAGAAGAGAGATTATCCGAGGTTGATATCCCTCTAAAAGAAGTAGAGATATACTCACTTAATGTTTTAAAGAAAGAGTGGATTAAGGGGAAAGATTTAAAGGAGATAATAGTTTCCAAGATAGAAAAGGTGAAAGGTGATTTTCGACAAAAGAAAATTATTAAAAAGTGGGAAGATCTTTTAAAAGACGAGAAAGAAGAACATCTTTTATTAGGAATCAAGGTTTTTTGTAGTAGCGGATGTTATGTAAGAAGTATTGCCAAAGAAGCAGGGGACAAATTAAAGAGTGGAGCGGTGCTATTTGAGCTTCAAAGGACAAGGGTTGGTGATTACAAACTTGATTTATAATCAAAAAAATATAATAATCTTCAGGTAAACTTTTTAAAAGATGAAATATCAAAAACCATTTATTGGACTACTATTCCTTCTTATTTTCCTCGGAGGAGTTTTTTCTTTCTTCTACTTTTTCTTAGGAGGAGAAATGATAAAACAAGTTCTTGATGCTTTTCCTCGATTTTTTGAAGAGAGTATAACTGATGAGGAAGAAAATTTACCGCTTATCAAAGAGGATGATAACGGTGTTGGATTTCTAACAAGACAAGGAATTATTGAAGAAACAAACAAACAAAGAGAATTATTTGAAGAAGGTACTTTAATTGAAAACGAAAAACTAAACACTATTGCTGATGTAAAACTTGATGATATGTTTGAAAAGCAGTATTTTGCTCATGTTTCTCCTGAGGGAGATGGAGTAAGTGATATTGCTGATCAGTACCAGTACAGGTTCCTTCTTATTGGAGATAACTTAGCGATGGGAAATTATCGTAATGATGAAGCAGTTGTTTTTGCCTGGATGAACAGCCCAGGACACAGGAAAAATATTTTAGAACCAAGATACAGAGAAATCGGAGTTGCTGCAAAAGAGGGTGTTTATCGTGATAAAAAGATCTGGATGGCGGTGCAGGTTTTTGCAATGCCAACTTCAGCTTGTCCAGAGCCGAGTGAAGCACTAAAAAACGAGATAGATAAAAAAAGGAAAGACGCAGCAGACATGTTAATTGCGAAAGAAAATCTAGAAAGAGAAATAGATTCGATAAGACCAAGAGGAAGTGAACTTCATGTTCAAAAAGTTGAAGAGTATAACGCGCTAATTATGAGCTACAATGAGCTTGTTGTTTCATTAGATAAACTAATTGATGATTATAACAGGCAGTTAAGAGAACGAGATGCCTGTATCCAGAACTAAAAACATGGATTCTCTTTCTATAATTGAAAAATATTATCAAAGAGAAAGTAAGGCTTATCTTATTTTAGTTAATCACAGCACTGCAGTAGTAAAGAAGGCAGTTGAAATTGCCGAAAAATCAGATTTCTCTTTTGATTTTCAGTTTATAAAAGAAGCAGGAATGCTTCACGATATCGGAGTATTTTTAACTGACGCTCCCAGTATCGGTTGTTTTGGAAAAGAACCTTACCTTCGTCACGGAGTGTTAGGAAGAGAGATTTTGGAAAAAGAAGGATTTAAAAAACACGCCTTGATTTGTGAAAACCATATTTTAATAACTAAAGAAGAGATAATAGAACAAAAGTTACCACTGCCTGAAAGAGATATGGTTCCAACGTCTCTTGAGGGAGAAGTGATTGCTCTTGCGGATAAGTTTTTTAGTAAGAGTAATCCTTTCTACGAAAAAAGTATTAATGAAGTGAAAAAAGAAATTGAAGAATTTGGTGAGTTTAAGGTAAATATTTTTAATCACTTAATTAAGAAGTTTAAATTAGATGAAGAAAAATAAGCTGGGTCTTGTTTTAGGAAGTGGAGGAGCCAAGGGCCTTTCACATATTGGAGTAATAAAAGTTTTAGAGGAAAACAATATTTCTATCGATTTTATTGCTGGCTCAAGCATTGGTGCTCTTGTCGGTGGAGTTTATGCATCTACAAAAAATATTAGCATAATCGAAGAAGTTGTTTTAAGTACTGATTGGAAAAAGATATTTTCTCTTATTGATCCTGCATTTAAAGGTGGTCTTCTTGGGGGAGATAAGGTAAAGAGCTTTATTAAAAAATATATTGGAAAAGATAACTTTGAAGATCTTTTAATTCCGCTTTCTGTTGTGGCAACTAATTTGAAAGACGGAATGCCCGTTGTTTATAACAAAGGCGATGTGGTAACAGCGATTCGTGCTAGTATTTCTTTTCCGTTACTTTTTAGAGCGGTCAAAATTGACGAGGTTGTTTTAGCTGATGGCGGACTTTCACTCCCAGTTCCAGTTTCCGTTGTGAAAGAGATGGGTGCTGATGTTGTTTTAGCAGTTAATTTAGATGGAGATTACTTTAACAAAGATCATCAGAAAACGAAAACTAGATTTTACAACACTGCAAATAATTCCTTAAATATTTTAAGATATCATTTAGCAAAACATAATAGTAAAGAGGCAGACATTGTTATCTTGCCTAAAACCGGAGGAGTTAATTGGGATAAGTTCGTGAAAGGAAAAGAGGTGATTGCTTCTGGAGAAGAGGCGATGAGAGAAAAGATTGATGATCTTAAAAAACTACTTAGTTGATATTTTTGCTCTCTTTGATAAACTTAAATTAGTAAAATAAAAACGTGACCAAACTAAGGACAACTTTAACTATCGTGGTTGCCGTTATTTCCTTTTCATTCAGTCTTTATCTTTATCTTGGCAACAAAGAAAAACCTCTTGAAGAAGATGTTGAGGTTGGAGCTCGTGTTTATCAAAATGAAGCCTTGGGCTATCAGTTGAATTACCCGTCATCATGGGAGATACGAGAGAAAAGAGATCTCTCTTATTTCTACCCAGAAAGAACTGATATCACCGAACCACAGACTTCAATAAACTTAGAAACTTATAAGCAGATATTTGGCGTTGATCTTGTCGGGACCTCTCCTCTTAACTATATTGATGGAACGATAGATTATAATATTGTAAAAGAGGTTTATTCTAACCTTAATAACTTTACTGTAAGACAGTGGTACGATACGGCAGTTCTTCTTCAGAACTATAATGCGCAGAAAATAAAAGAAGCAGAGTTTATCAAAACCGGAAACAAAATTTTAGAAGAAGGAGCAATATTAGAAAATAAAGATCAGATCTTTGATCCTTGGACGCCAGAAGGAAAGATAATTAATATAGGAGGCAAGGAAGTTTTAAAAGTAACTCGTCCGGGAGATAGTCGTTACGAAGGATATCAGTACTATATTGTTTCTCTTTCTGACCATATCTTTGTTTTTCATTTTGGCTACGGAGGGCTTGTTGTTCCACGAGAGATGTGGCAAAGGAGCAATAATCATATGAAGGGGATTATCTGGTCTTTAAAACCACTAGAATAATGGAAATTAAAGAGTTTGAGGGGTTGGTTAAAGAGGCGATAAAAGAAATGCCTTCCTTTGTTAAAGAGAAGATGGATAATGTTGCGATCTGTGTAGAAGAGAGGCCGACAGGGGAAATTAATCGAAAAAGAGGTGGAGTGAGAAGGAATAGTTATCTTTTAGGGCTTTATCAGGGAATTCCCAAAAATGTCTGGGGAAGGGGATTTGGAGGAAACCTGCCAGATAAGATAACAATTTTTAAGGAAGCGATAGAACAGTTTGCAAAAACTGACGAAAGGATAAAAAGAATTGTAAAAAGGACAGTTTACCACGAGATAGCACACCACTTTGGATTTAACGAAAAAGAGGTTCGAGAATTAGAAAAATCACTCTACAAGAAGAAGTAAAGTTATGTATTTTAAAATCAAATGGTGGCAACTTATCTTCTATGAAACCGCAGTTCTTTCTTTAGGTGTTCTAATTGCAACAAAGTGGTACGGGTTTTTTTCAGACTACACTTATCTTTTTCTGTTTCTTCTTTTCTCTTGTGGGATTTACACTATTTTAGCGTTTAAAAATCAAGTAATATTTAATGATGAAGAAAGTACGAGTGAAGGACAAGATGCAGAAGAAGTATGAGTATCTTCTAAGCAAAAGAGAGGGAAAAGATTTTCATTCAGATTTTCAGCCAGAACTTACTCCCAAAGAGATGCTCGAAGTAGGTGTTTTTTGTGGGAAGTATATGACTGATTGCAAGGAAGAGTTTTCTGAAAGTTGGTTTAAAAAAGCAAAGCTTTCTCCTTTAAAAAGAGATTGTAAATTAAACTACTTTGGAGTAAAGGCAAGTATGCCCCTTTCTTACTGGATAAAGAAAGGGTGGATTTATAAAGATGATCCACGAGGATGGTTTCAGTGGTACTGTCGTTACTATATGGGAAGAAGAATTGAAGAAGAAGATAGAAGACAGATAAAGAGATGGAAGGCCTTTCGTCGACACTACATGGCAGTGAAAAACAACTGTATAAAGGGAGATCTAAGTTGTCGAAAAAAACAAAGACAAGCTCTTTTACACTGGGCTTATGATTCAAGAAAAATATAACTATGTCACAATACTATAACGGAAAAAGAAGTAGAAATATATATAATCCAAGAAGCAGTGAGCCGTTTAAGATCAGCAGATCAAAGATTGATCTTTTCTTAAACTGTCCAAAGTGTTTCTATATCGACAGAAGACTTGGAGTGGGAACACCTCCAGGGTTTCCTTTCACGATAAACTCAGCAGTTGATAAGCTGTTAAAGATGGAGTTTGATGTTCATCGTAAACTGGGAACAAAACATCCGCTTCTGTCTCAATACGGGGTAGATGCAGTTCCAGCACCACATAAAGATATTGACGAGTGGAGAGAAAACTTTAAGGGAGTACAGTTTTATCACCAGCCAACAAACTTTATTATTACTGGAGCAATCGATGATCTTTGGATAGATAAAAATAACGAGTATATCGTTGTTGATTACAAAGCAACAAGTAAGGATGGAGAGATTACCGCTCTTGATAAAGACTGGCAAGATTCTTACAAAAGACAGATGGAAGTTTATCAGTGGCTTTTAAGAAATAACGGACTAAAGGTCTCTGATACAGGATACTTTGTTTACTGTAACGGGAAGACCGATGTTGAGGCATTTGACGGAAAGATTGAGTTTCATATTACCCTCATTCCCTACAAGGGAAGTGATGCATGGGTGGAAAACACACTTTACAAGATAAAAGAAACCCTTGACTCTGATGTTATACCAGAAAGCTCTTCGGAGTGTGATTTTTGCCGTTATCGTGAAGAAGTGGCAAAAGTTCTTAAAAAAGGTTGACTTTTGTCTCTTTTTCTAATAGAATCATCACACGTTATTAATTATAATAAAAAAAATATGAAAGGATATATTGGAGATATTGAAAAAGAAACAAAGGATAATAATAATTTTCGTAAGGTTCTTTATACCTCAAAAAACTCTCAACTTGTTGTAATGTGTATTCAACCAGGAGATGAGATTGGGGAAGAGGTACATGATTTAGATCAGTTTATTCGTATTGAAGACGGAAAAGCAAAGGCAATATTAAATGATGTTGAGTACGAGATTGAAGATGATTACGCAGTTGTTATTCCTGCCGGTGTAAAACACAATGTTGTTAACACAGGAGACGAGCCACTAAAACTTTATACCGTATATTCTCCTCCAGAGCATCGCGATGGAGTAATCCACGCTACCAGAGAGCAAGCGATGGAAGATGAGGAACACTTCGACGGAAAAACCACAGAGTAAGAAACGAGCCCCTCTTTTGAGGGGCTTTTTGTTTGCATTTTCAAAAAAACATAGTATAATATAGTAAGTTTTTCGTAGTACATTAAATTAAAGGGAGGAAGAAATAGTGAAGAAAAAAGCTGAACTTGCCGAAAGAAGATGTGAACTTTTTATTCAAAGGAGGAGCATTCTTGCATCTGGAGATCCCCGTATGATGTCTTCACTTCAAGTGGTTGATCAAGAAATTGCAATTGTAGATTCTATGCTTGCGAATTATAGACAAAAAGAGAAAGAATCTCTTTTTTACTGCAAGGCTATAATTATAATTTCTCTAAACGGAGATAACCCAAAGTCAAAGAAGGTAAGTATTACAGATCAAGGAATTCCGTTTGACCCAAAAGACAGTGAATATACTGTCGCAAAGGATTCTCTCTTAGCTTGCGCAATATTAAAAGCACCAATCAACGATATTGTGGAGTTCGGACCTGATAAAGCAAGGACTACCATTCGTGTGATAGAAAGAGAGATTTTTTGATACGAAAAACTAAAAAGGAGGGCTAGAAAGCTCTCCTTTATCTCTTTATTGACAGTAGTATAGCTTTATGACAGTATATAA
>CAYQSS010000030.1:0-7383 GCA_964420305.1 uncultured Candidatus Saccharibacteria bacterium
ACAGTGGAGTGACCAAGAACTTTTAAAATGGAGGTCCCAAGAAACCAAAAAGCAATGGACTCCTGGATTTAGAAAAAGAAGGAAAATTTCATATAACAACACTTATAAAGAAAAGGCATTGCGATTGATGAAGGAAATTTCCGAAATTAATGGGCAAATAGATCAAGAGAAGTACAATCAGAAAAGGATAGAATTAAACGATAAGAGTATTTTACGATATGATACAATTTGCCAGCGCTTTTTTGAAAATAAAGAAGAGAAAATGAAAGAAGCTGTCTTGAACTATAATCACAAAATAAAAAGAATTATAAGGGTTCAAGAGAAGATAGATGTTTATGATATTGAAGTGAAAGGGACTCACAACTTTGCTTTGTCAAGTGGAGTTTTTGTCCACAACAGTTGTAAGGGAGCAAGAGACAGGAGATTTCAAGCAATATTACCCCTTAAAGGAAAGATTCTTAATGTTGAAAGATATAGATTAAATAAAATATTAGAATCAAAGGAAGTGAAAGCACTTGTTATTGCACTTGGAACGTCTATTGCAGAAGATTTTGATATTGAGAGACTTCGTTATCATCGAATAATCATTATGTGTGACGCGGATTCGGACGGTAATCACATTAAAACACTTCTTTTAACTTTGTTTTTCCGACACTTTAGATCTCTTATTGAAAACGGATATCTTTATATCGCAAGACCTCCACTTTATAAGATTCAGGCTGGAAAAAGAATTGAATATGCATATATGGAAGAAGATAAAGCAGAAATATTGGAAGATATTAAAAGCGAAAATGTTGACATCCAAAGGTATAAGGGTCTAGGAGAGATGAACCCGATTCAACTTTGGGAAACAACAATGAACCCAGAGAATAGAATGCTTTTAAAGGTTACGATTGAAGATGCAAAAGAGGCAGACAGAGTGTTTGATGCGCTGATGGGACAAGAGGTTGCACTAAGAAAGAACTTTATCAAAACCCACGCCAAAGAAGTGGGAAACCTTGATATCTAAAAATTGACAAATAGCCGATTTTCCAATATAATTAGCGGGTTATTTCGATAAAAAAACGATAATATGAACAAAATAAGTCAGTTTTTAAAGGAAGTTAGGCAAGAAGTACGAAAGGTAACTTGGCCAACGAGAGCGGAAACTATCAGGTATTCGGTGATGGTTGTTGCGGCATCACTAATTGTTGCAATGTATTTAGGAGGAGTAGATTATATCGTTGCAAATCTTTTAGAACGGTTTATTCGCTAATTTTCTTTAAAATGAGCAGACAAGAAGTTACAGAAGAAAAAAAATGGTACGTTATCCATACCTATTCGGGATATGAAGAGGCGGTAGCAAAAAACCTCAAACAAAGAGTGGAGTCTTTCAAAATGGAGGATAAGATTTTTGAGGTTATTGTTCCTCGTGAAAAGAAAATCAGAATTCGTGATGGGAAGAGAAAAGAGGTTGAGGAAAAGCTTTATCCTGGATATGTTTTAGTACAGATGATTGTTACTGATGAATCTTGGTATGTTGTTCGTAATACACCAAACGTTAGTGGTTTTGTTGGTGCGGGAGTTACGCCAGTTCCACTTAGTGAAAAAGAGGTTGATGTTTTGATGAAAAGAGTGAAACAAGAAGTTCCTCAGTTTAAGATAAACGTTGAAGAGGGAGATGTTGTTAAAATAACCGATGGTCCTTTTAAGGATTTTGATGGAAAAGTATCTGAGGTAGACAAAGAAAGAGGGAAGGTAAAAGTTTTAGTTAATATGTTTGGCAGAGATACTTCCGTAGAGCTTGATTCGTTGCAAATTAAAAAGTTATAAAATATGTCTAAAAAAGTAAAAGCAGTCGTAAAGTTACAAATTGAAGCGGGAAAAGCAACCCCTGCTCCTCCAGTTGGACCAGCACTTGCTCCACATGGGATAAATATGGGGCAGTTTTGTTTGGATTTTAATAATAAAACACAAGATAGAAGTGGTTCAACAGTGCCAGTTGAGATTACAGTTTATGAGGGGGGATCGTATGATTTTATTCTAAAAGAATCTCCAGCATCAGAGCTTATCTTAAAAAAACTAGGTCTTGAAAAAGGATCAGGAAACCCAAAGAAAAAGAAGATAGGAGAAATTACAAAAGATCAACTTCGTGAAATTGCAGAAAAAAAGATGCCTGATCTCAATACTGACAATATAGATGCAGCGATGCGTATTATTGAGGGGACAGCTAAAAACATGGGTATTACCGTTAAAGAGTAAAAATGGAAAGAATTCCCATTGATGAGTATTTTTTAAAAATAGCAGCCGTTGTTGCTGAAAGATCAACTTGCAGAAGAAGAAAGGTAGGGGCAGTTGCTGTAAGAGACAAACAGATACTGTCTACTGGTTATAACGGAGCTGCCGCAAATACAAAAGATTGTTTAGAGCTTGGTTGTCTAAGAGATGAGAACAACATTCCCTCGGGAAAGATGCACGAGGTTTGTCGAGCAATTCACGCAGAACAAAACGTGATTATTCAGTGCTCGCTTCACGGTGTTTCTTTAGAAGGAGCAACAGTTTACTGTACCCACACACCTTGTATTCTTTGTGCCAAGATGCTAGTTAATGCTAAGATAAAAAGACTAGTGAGCTTTAAAGAATATACTGATGATTCTTTTGTAGATCTATTCAAAGAAGCAGATATTATTTTTGAAGTATTAAAAAAACCAGAATCTAAAATAAACTTTTTAGATGAATAAAAAAATTATTGGCCTTGTTGGAGAAACCGGCTCAGGGAAAGACACATTTTGCAGAATTATTGAAAGGCTATCTCCATCTATTTTATCAATCCGTTTCTCAGAAGTCCTAACTCAAACCTTAGGACTTTTTTTTGATGAGATTAAAAAAGAAGATCAGCAGTGGCTTGCAAACACGTTAAGAGATAGGTTTGGAGAAGATATTCTAATGAAAGCAGTTTCAAGGAGGATAAAGGAGGCTGATGCAGATTTTATTGTTGTCAACGGTATGAGAGTTAAAGAAGAGTTTGATTTTATAAAAAAAGAGGGAGGAGTTGTAGTCTATATCACGCTTGATGCTAAGAAGAGGTGGGAGAGAATAAAAAACAGAAGAGAGAAAGGGGATGACAATGTCTCTTATGAAAAGTTTTTAGAAATTGATAATGGTAGAACAGAAACACAAATTAAAGAAATTGGGAAAATGGCCGATTTTGTAATAGAAAACGATAAAGATTTAGGTTACTTAGAAGAAGAGATAAAAAAATTAATTGGAAAAATATAATGAAAAATAACTCTCTAAAGTTTATTGTTATCGAAGGGCCAGATGGCTCAGGGAAAGCAACACAAACAAAGTTACTTACTAACTTTTTCAAAAGTAAAAAAAAGAGAGTTAAAAAAATAGATTTTCCGCAATACGGCAAGAAATCAGCAGGACTAGTAGAAGAGTATTTGAACGGAAAGTACGGCAAACCGAAAGAAGTGGGACCTTACAGAGCTTCAATTTTTTACGCTTGTGATAGATACGATGCATCTTTTAAGTTGAAAAAATGGATTGAGAGTGGATATATTGTTGTTGCCGATAGGTACATCTCTTCTAATGTTGCTCATCAGGGCGGAAAGATTAAAAGCAAAGAAGAAAGAAAAAAATATCTTAAATGGCTTTTTGATTTAGAATATAATATTTTTGAAATACCAAAGCCTGAAGTCACTGTAATTTTAAAAACATCTACAGAGTTTTCCTATAAGTTTTCTTCAAAGATAGAAGATAAAGAAAAGATAGAGAAAAAACATATTTATTTAGGCAAAAGAAAAAGAGATATCCACGAAAAAGATAAAGACCATCTTCGAGACAGCCTAGAAGTTTATCTTGAGATGGCGAAAGAGTATCCGAAAGACTTTAAGGTCATTGAATGTATTGAAAAAGGGAAGCTTCTTCCTCCGGAAAAAATTCACCTTAAAATAAAAAGAGAGTTAAGCCTAATTTAAAAAATGAAAAAATATCTTGAAATATTAAAAGAAGTGTACGAAAAAGGGGACGAAAGAGAGGACAGAACTGGAGTAGGAACAAGAGCACTTTTTGGTGTTCAGACAAGATATGATATGAGCGATGGCTTTCCGGCAATGACAACAAAGAAACTTTTTTTTGATGTCGTAAAAGCAGAGCTTTTGTGGTTTATTAAGGGAAGTCGAGACATAAAAGAACTTCACAAGATGAATTGTCATATTTGGGATGATAATGCCAATGCAGATTATTGGAAAGAAAAGGCAGAGTTTGAAGGAGATGTAGGAAGGATTTATGGCGTACAATGGAGAAGCTGGCAGAAGCCCGATGGAAGTTTTTTAGATCAGCTTCAGGAAGTGATTGAAAGAATTAAGAAAAATCCATATGGCAGAAGACACATTGTTAGTGCTTGGAATCCGGGAGAGATAGAGAAAATGGCTCTTCCGCCATGCCATGCCTTTTTTCAGCTTTTTGTAGCGAAGGGAAAACTTTCTTTGCAGATGTACCAGAGGAGTTGCGACATGTTTTTAGGAGTTCCTTTTAACATTGCCTCTTACTCTTTGCTTTTACACATGATCGCACAGGTTACTGATCTTATTCCAGGAGAGTTTATTCATGTTTTAGGAGATGCCCATGTTTATAAAAACCACTTTCTGCAGGTTGAAGAACAACTAAAAAGAGAACCTTATCCTTTATCTGTTTTAGAGCTGAACAAAGAGATTAAAAATATCGATGATTTTAAGATGGAAGATATTGTTTTGAAAGATTATAAGCATCACCCATCAATAAAGGCAGAAATGGCCGTATGATATCAATTATTGTTGCTGTAGATAAAAACTTTCTTATTGGAAAAGGAGAACAGCTCCCTTGGCACTTTAAAGAAGACTTAGAGTATTTTAAAGAGAAAACAATGGGGAAGTTTGTTGTCTTTGGCAGTAAAACTTATCAAAGTATAAAAAATCCTCTCTTGGGAAGAAAAATAATTGTTTTATCAAAAAAAGCTTTAGAAGGAGCTTCTGTTGCAAAATCAATAGAGGAAGCGTTATCTCAAACAGAAGGAGAGGTGATGATTGCCGGAGGAAGATCGGTTTATGAGCAGTTTTTAAAGATTGCGGATAGAATCTATCTTACGAGAATTGATGATCAGTTTAAGGGAGATGTTTATTTCCCAGAGATTAAAGGAGAAGAATGGGAGATTGTCGAAGAAAAAAAAGGGAAAAATCCTCTTCTAACTTTTCAAGTATTAGATAGAAAAAAATAGAATTTTATGCTATTATTTTTTAGAGTATTAGTTTAAAAACAAAAATTATATGACTATTGCAAAAAAAATAGATCACACAAATATTAATACAGACGCTACAGAAGAAGATATTAAAAAGCTTTGTGATGAAGCGAAAGAACACGGATTTCATGGGGTTTGTGTTAATCCAGAGTGGACTAGTTTTTGTAGTAAAGAACTAGGAGGGAGTGACGTAAAAGTTGTTGTTTTAATTGATCCTCCAATGGGACTTAGCTCACACGAAGAAAGGATGAGTGTTTGTAAAAAAGCAAAGGATGATGGAGCAGACGAGATTGATGTTGTGATGAATATTATTGATTTAAAATATGAGCGATATGATAAGGTTTTAGAAGATTTAAGAGAGATATGTGCGCTTTGTGATACAAAAGTAATTATTGGATCTGGATTTCTTACCGATAGTGAGATCAAAAAAGCAGCAGAGCTTGTTAAAGAAGCAGGAGCAATTTGTGTAAAAACCGCTACTTTTAAAGATCCTCTCGAAGAAAGAGAAGTAGAAGAAAAGGGTTATCACTTAAAGATTATGAGAGAGGGGGCTCCAGGACTTTTAATCAAGGCGTCGGGTAACATCAGAAACTATACTCAAGCAAAGTATATGATAGATGCAGGAGCAGATATTATTGGGACAAGTTCTGGAGTACAAATAGTAGCTGATGAGAAAAAAACAAATGTATAATCCGGTTATTGGATTAGAGATTCATACACAGCTCAAGACAAAATCAAAAATGTTTTGTTCTTGTGTTAATAATCCGGAAGAAAAAAAACCAAATGTTTTTGTTTGTCCGGTTTGTTTAGCACATCCTGGTACGCTTCCTGTGACTAATAAAGAAGCAGTAATGAAGGTTTTGCTTGCTGGGAAAGCTCTAAATTGTAACTTGCAAGATGTTTCTCACTTTGATCGGAAAAATTACTTCTATCCTGATTTGCCGAAAGGATATCAGATATCTCAAGAGAAAAAGCCCTTTTGTTTTGATGGCTATTTAGAGATTGATGGTAAAAAGATACGTATTAACCGAATTCATCTTGAAGAGGATACTGGGAGACTTATCCACAATGAAAAAAAAGGATATTCATTGGTTGATTTTAACAGGGCCGGAATACCGCTTATGGAGCTTGTTACTGAACCTGATATTCGTTCTGGGGAAGAGGCGCGTAGGTTTGCAGAAGAATTAAGACTTATTTTCCGTTATCTTGATATCTCTGATGCCAATATGGAGCAAGGACAGATGAGAGTTGAGGTGAATATATCTATTTCTAAAGAAGGAGAGGAACTTGGAACAAAAGTAGAGATAAAAAATCTTAATTCTTTCCGCGTAGTTTGTTTGGCAGTAGATTATGAAATCAAAAGACAAAGAGAAGTTTTAGAAAAAGGAGGAAAAGTAGTTCAAGAAACAAGGGGATGGGATGATAAAAAAGAATTAACATTTAGTCAAAGAGAAAAAGAGTCTGCACATGATTACAGATATTTCCCAGAACCAGACCTTCCTCCTCTTTATTTAAATGAAGAACCTTTTAATAAAAAAGAAATAAAGATTGAAATAGAACTTCCGCAAGAAAAGAGGAAAAGATTCAAAGAAGAATATGGAATTGAGAACGAAAAAGAGATAGAACTTTTTATAACAAGCAGAGATGTTGCCGACTACTTCGAAGAGGTTGCTAAAAATACAAAAGAAAAAGAAGTTTATCAAATTATTAAAAATTACCTTCTAACTGATGTCTTGGGTATGCTTAATGGAGAAGATATTAAAGAAATAAAGGTTTCCCCTGATGATTTTTTAGAATTTGCAACTCTTATCTTTAAAAAAGAAATATCAAGTAAAGTTGCAAAAGATGTTTTAAAAGAAATGATTATTTCTGGCAAGAGTTCATCAAAGATTATCAAAGAAAAAGGACTTTCTAAGATGGATGACAAAGAAGAAGTAAAGAATATTATTTTAGAAGTGGTTAAAGAGAATGATAAGGCTGTGAAAGATTATAAAGAGGGGAAAGAAGAAGCTTTGATGTTTTTGGTTGGAAAAGTAATGGCAAAAACGAGAGGAAGGGTAAACCCTGAAGCAGCAAAAGAAAAGCTAAAGGAAATATTGACGTAGTTTTTAAATTAGGTTCGA
>CAYQSS010000031.1:0-2286 GCA_964420305.1 uncultured Candidatus Saccharibacteria bacterium
GTTTTTTTCATTTTTTTCTTTTTCTGCTTCTTCTCTTGATATAGATAATTTTTTAGAGATTTTTTCTGTAATATACGCACCTCCAAAAGAAACATTTACGGAAAGTGAAAGTATTCCGTTATGAAAAACACTAAGAGTAGTTGTTCGTGCACCAACATCGACAATCATTTCATCTACTTCTTCCTCTTTCTTCTTTTTGGAAAGTAGTGCTCTTGCCAAGGAAGTAGCCTCCAGATCAAAGATCATCGGATCAATATCTACTGTTTGTAAGAAATCAATGTACTGTTGAACAATTCTTTTCTCTACTGCTACACAAAGCACCAATATCTCCTCTCTTTTTGGCAAACTAATGGTGTGATAATAAAAATATAAATCATCGATATAAATCGGTATGTTCTTTTCTATTTCCTTTTTTACTGTCTCTAGAATATTTTCATTTCTTTTCAGCTTGATTTGTTGAACAAAAACCTTTGTTTCTGGCAAACTTAATATTGCCTTTATTCTCCTATCTCTTCTTTTTTCAATGGACTGTGGTTTGGTGTTGCGTAACAAATCTAAAATCGCTTTTTTTAGTTTCTTTTCTTCCCTTATTTCGCCGTTATAGACAACCCCCTCTTCAAGCAAAGTACGACCGAAAAAAACTACTTCTTTTTGTTTATTCAACGAAAAAACTTCAATTGAATAATCACTTATATCAATCGCCAAAAGAATTGGTTTTTTTAAGAAAAAATCTTTACCAGGTTTTATCGAATTAATTAGTTGTTTAATACGATAAAACAAACCTTTCTCTTTAAGAGACTCTTCTTTTTCTTCTTTGCTCTTTTCTTCTGATTTATCACTTTCTACCTTGGTGCTTGTTTTTTTATAAAGCGCTCTATATTCATCCACTTCTTTTTCTGCTCTTCTGCTCTCTGGCCCCCAAGAACCAATTTCCTTAACTCTCTCTCTTAAAAGCTGCTCTTTTTTAGTTAAATCATTGTACTTTTTATCTACAGTTGCAACTTTGCTTTCAATCTCGCTAATTCTCTTTTCCCATTTTCCATTTGTTTCTTCTTTTATTAGTCTTCTAAGCTCTTTCTCCATCTCCTCTTTTCTTTTCCTTATTTCTTCCTTTTCTTCTTCGCTCTGAGTTTTCTTTTCTCTCTCCTCTAGCTCTTTTTTCTCTTTCTTTATTTCCTTTTCCTTCTCCTTTATGCTTTGCATTTTCTTTTCTTCTTCTTCGCTCTTTTTTCTTACTTCTTCTCTTTCCTTTCTAAGAATTTCTTTTTCTTCTATTATTCTCTCTATTTCTTTTCTTATATCTTCTTGCGAAGATTTTCCTTCTTTAACTACTTCACGTACAACAGTTTGTGGTTGAGAGTAAAAGGATCTTTTTCTTTTTTCTATTTCTTCTATAATTCCGCCAAACTCTCTCTCGGTCTTTTTTCTTTCAGATTCTACTGCTTCAAATTCTTTTTTAAGTTTTTCAACACTTGCAAGGTCTTTCCGTTCTTCTGCTTCCTTTATCTGTTTTTCTAGTGTTTTTCTCTTCTCAAGTATCTTTTCGATTTCTTTTTCTTTTGTTTCGCGCTCGTGATAAATGTTATTCACAAAATCACTCCCTTCGCTGGTCTTTACAAAAGTTTCTCTTTCTTTGTGTTCTTGCTGAATTATTTTTTGAAGATATTCCGCAGCTCTTTCATTTAAAGGTTTTACTCCCATTTTTCCCCAAAACGATTTATTTTCTTCTGGGTCATAGTTATCTATTATTCTTTGAAAACGATTTTTAGCTGTTTGGAAACTACCTCCATAAAAGCTTTGTTCCGCTTTCTTAAACAATGCATCTGCCTCGTTATGATCAAGCTTTTTAGCATCATACTCTTGCTTATTTTTATACTCTGGTGCTGGAGCTGGCTGTTGTATAATAATCTCTGGACGGATTGCTTGCTCTTGTTGTATTTTCTTCTGTTCTTCTCTTACTCTCTCACGAATAAAATCAATCTGTCTTTTTTCTTCTTCTAATTTTTCTTCCGTATTTTGTTTGTACAGTGGATCTTTCTCTTTGTCTCTTAATGCTCTCTCTCTTTCAAGAAGTTTCTCGTGTTCTTCTTTAACCTTTTCTCTTATAATATCAATCTGTCTTTTTTCTTCTAGAGGATCCTTGCCATCTTCTTCTCCTTTTTTCTCTTTCTCCACTAATAGCTTTTTAAGAGAATCAATTTCTTCCTTATTTTTTTCAATAACATCAAAAAGCTCTTTTAGTTTTTCTTCTTCTTTTTCTTTTTGAAGAGCTTCTTCTTTCTTTCT
>CAYQSS010000031.1:2386-7129 GCA_964420305.1 uncultured Candidatus Saccharibacteria bacterium
TAGCTCCTCTTCTCTTTCTTTTTTCTCTAGTTCTTCTTTTCTTCTTTTCTCTTCTTTTCTGGCACGATCCCTGACTTCATTGATAATTCTGCTTTCTTCTTCTTTTTCTTTTTGAAGAGCTTCTTCTTTCTTTCTTAGCTCCTCTTCTCTTTCTTTTTTCTCTAGTTCTTCTTTTCTTCTTTTCTCTTCTCTGGCATAGTCCCTGATTTGATTAATAATCCTGTTTTCTCTCTGAATAGCTTCTTCTTTTTTCTTAACATTCTTTTTTTCAATAATTAACTCTTTGTTCAAAAAAAGTAGTTTTTCTTTTTTCTCCTCTAAAAGAAGATTTAGCTCTACGATATTAGTTTCTATTCTTTTTCTTTTTTTACGTATATCTTCTGTAATTTTCCTTTCAATATCTCTTATATCCTTATTTATCTCCTGCACCACATCCTCATTCTTCCACTTCTTTTCTTCTATTTCTTTCCGCCTTTCTTCAATCTTCCATCTTTTCTCTTCGATTATCCTTTTTTTTACTTTGTCTTTCTCTTCTTTTTCTAGTTTTTCTGTTTTCTGTTTTTCTTTCTTTATCTCTCCTTCTTTTTTATTTAGTAAATCTACTCTTTTTTGAAAAGTTTTTCTTTTATAAGTTAATTTTTTTCTTTCTTGTTTAAGTTCTGCTTCTTCTCTTGTAATTTTCTTTAGCATTAATTCCTTCTCTTTCTTTTCTATCTCTTTCTCCTTAATCATACTCTCAACACCTCGAAGTTTCTCTTCGATAATTACTATTCCTTTATTCTTCTGTAACGTTTGATTATCCATCTTAGATAAGTTATATGCCTGTTGTTATTTGATAAACTGGCAAGATAATCGCACTAGCAATAAATGCCACAAAAATACCAATAAAAATAAGAAGAAGAGGTTCTATAATAACAGGTATTTTTTTTGTTCTATCTGTAACTCTATCAGCAAAAAAATTAGCAAGATAGTCAAGAGAGTCCCCAAAAGATCCCGCAGATTCTCCTGTTGCCACAACACTAATAAAAATCTCTGGGTAAAGATGCGGATCGGTCTCCACAGCCACCGAAAGCTTAGTTCCTTTCTCTACCTTCTCTATAACACGATTTAATGATTCAGCGTACTGGGAGTTTGTCACAGACTCTCCCACAATCGCTAAGGTTTGTCTAACAGGAAGACCACTTTTAAAAAGTATCGCTGCTAATTGGGAAATGATTGTTAGTTGATATTCTTGGTTTAAAATTCCAAAAACTGGAATTCTCAGCATTATCTTGTCTTTTATCTTCCTGATATACATTATTTTCATCAATAAATAGAGAAGAAAAAAGAATCCTATAATTCCTATCATTAAATGCATCCCGTAGTTTTCCATCAAATTAGTAAACCACAAAAGAATTACCGTTGTAATCGGTAACTCAACATCTAGTCCTTCAAAAACAGAGGTTAGCTGCGGTAATACAAAAACAGAAAGCCCCCCTCCAAGCATCACAGCAAAAGCAACAATGATTTTTGGATAGAGAGTAGCTGAGCTCATCTCTTTCTTTAAGGTGTTTTGTCTTTCTAGCCAATCTCCTAAAAAGACTAAGTTTTCATCCAACGTACCACTCTCCTCTCCTGCTCGAATAAAGCTAATAAAAACATTATCAAAGTTATCATCTTCCTCAAAAACTTGATGAATAGGCGTCCCTTGTTCAATCTTTTTCTTTGCTTTTAATAGAAGTTTCTTGAGAGCAGGGTTTCGAGCCTGTTTTCCTAGAAGTTCAAAAGAATCATTAATCGGATTTCCGCTTTTTATCAACAAAGAAAGGTTCCTCACAAAATCAACCTTTTCTTGTAATTTTATTTTATCAAAGATACCCATATGGTATTTACTAAATAAGTTCTTTAATTCTTTCTAAAATATTAGAAAAACTAGTTTCTGATTTAATAAAATAGTCTTGCGCGCCCAATCTTCTTGCTTCTTCAATATCTATTTCCTGTTTAAGATTAGAAAAAACTACAACCGGTATTACCGAGATCAAACCATTTTTATTCATCTCTTCTAATACTTCAAATCCCCCTCTTACTGGTAAAAGAATATCTAAAATTACTAAGTCAGGGCTTTCATTAATGATTTTATTCATCCCCTCAACCCCGTTAGTCGCTTCGATGAAGACAAAACCCTCCTTCTCAATTCGATCACGATAAAGATTTCTCAAAAAGACATCGTCTTCAACCATTAAAATAACTTTTTTTTGTTCACTCATAACATTATTTGCTGTCTACTTTTTTAATTATCAATAGGAAACGCCATCTGGAAAACAGATCCCTCTCCTTCGTTGTCCTCTACCCAAATCTTTCCATCAAACTTTTCAACAATCTTTTTTGCCACATAAAGGTCAAGTCCTAAACTGTTAGGATCTATTTCTATTGCTCTTTTTGTGCGGTAGAACTTGTCAAATATTTTCTCTTTTTCTTCTCCAGAAATACCCAATCCATCATCTTTAATAGAGAAGAAAACTTTGTTATCTTTTTTCTTGATATTAATCTCAATCATTTTTTCTCCTTCCTTGCCATACCTTATCGCATTATCAATAAGCGAAGAGAGCACTTCTTTTATTTTAACAACATCAATTACCAAAAAAATTGACTCTTCTTCTGACTTAAAATATATCTTTGTATTTGTTGCTTTCGCTAAAAGACGACTTTCATCAACTACACTTTTTGTAACATCAACAATATTTACAGATTCTTCTTTTATTTTACACTGCTCTTCATCAATCTCCATTACACATATTAATCTTTCAACTATTGTTTCTATCTTTTCAACATTTTCCAAACAAGTTTTAATATAGTCTTTTTGTCTGTCCTGAAGATCCCCCAACTCTCCTGAAAAAATCGTTTCTAGGTAACTTTTTAAAATATAAATCGGTGATCTTACATAATGGGTAACAGCAGTAATAGGTTTTAGCATATTTTCTTTTTTATCATCTTTATTCATCATGTTTTTGTTTAAGATTTAGCTACTCGCTTTATTTCATCAATTGTGGTTATACCCAAAAGAGCTTTTGATATTCCGTCATAAATCATCGGTGTCATTCCCTCTTCTATCGCCTTTTTTCTTATTGAATCTGAAGAACTTTTATTGATTATCATCTTTCTTAGTTCTTCTGTAACCTCTAAAATTTCAAAAATAGAAGTCCTTCCTTCGTATCCTGTGTTTTCACAAAGATCACATCCTCTTCCCCTGAAAAAACGGATTTTCGTGATGTCTTCTTTACCAGAAATTACTTTAATCATTTCTGTGAAGTTTTTATCATTGGAAATGTTCTCTACATCTTCATCTGACAAAAAATAACTTTCTCGACAGTGTTCACATATTTTTTTTACTAATCTCTGGGCAATCGAAACATTAACTGAAGAGGCAATAAGAAACGGTTCTACGCCCATTTCTAAAAGTCTCGGGAAAGCAGTTCCTGCGTCATTTGCGTGCATCGTAGAAAGTACCAGATGTCCAGTCATTGCAGCATCTATCGCCATATTTACCGTCTCTCCATCTCTAATCTCACCAACCATTATAATGTCTGGATCTTGACGAACAATAGATCTTAGTCCTGTGGCAAATGTAATGTTTTTTTTATGATTCACTTGAGATTGTTGGATTCCATCCATATTATACTCCACCGGATCTTCAACAGTCATGATATTTACTGTTGGTTGATGAAGTAGTTGCAGAACGGCATAAAGAGTGGTGGTCTTACCAGATCCCGTAGGCCCAACCACTAAGATCATTCCCCATGGCTTTTTTGCATTGTTCCTTATTTTTTTTAAATCTTCTTCCAGTAGCCCTATTCCATCTATATTAAACCTTTTTCCTTGTTGCATTAATAAACGCATTACCACGTTTTCCCCTTCTGTGGTTGGAAGAATAGAAACGCGCACATCAACACTCGCTTCTCCTACCTTATAATCAAACCTTCCGTCTTGTGGCGCCGCTCTTTCGTCGGTCCTTAGTCGAGAAAGAATCTTGATTCTCGAAACCAGTCTGCTGTGTATCTCCTTGGGATACTCAAGAACTTTATAAAGCGTACCATCAATTCTAAAACGAACCATTGATCTATCTTCTAGCGGCTCAATATGAATATCAGAAGCAATATTAGCATAAGCATGTTCAAAAAGAAGATCTGCTAACTTCACTACTCCTTGCTCTGCTTGTTCTGGGTTTTTACTTATTTCGACAATAAGCGCTTTTGCTTCTTTCCGCAAATCCCCACTGTATTTCCTCAGCGCCATATCAATAACATACGACGTAGCATAATAGACCTCTACTCTAGAACCACTGGTCTTTTCAAGGTGTTTCTTGAATTCGTAGTTTTCTGGGTTACTAGTTGCAAGATGAATAACTCCTTCATCTTCTTTAAAAACTATTGCTCTTTGAGATTGTGCGACGGCTTCTGGAATAAAATCTAAGAGATCCTCTGAGATCTCATCGATATTAGCCTTTCTTAAGTTAGCAAAAGGATAGCCGATCTCATCTGCTATAATCTTCCCGAGGTTTTCATCTTCTATGTATCCTTCTCCTACAAGCACACGATCAATTGATGTATCTTTTTTTTCAGCAATTTCTTTTGCAAGATCAAAACTCCTTTCATCAACATGTCCGGGAATCACAAGGATTTCTTTTAGCTTTTCTTCAGAGATAATCATTTTAATATTTTACCAATTAATCGTTCTTTTTTAGGCAAAAAGAAGAACTCATTAAAG
>CAYQSS010000032.1:0-7035 GCA_964420305.1 uncultured Candidatus Saccharibacteria bacterium
AAAGCTCTCCTTTATCTCTTTATTGACAGTAGTATAGCTTTATGACAGTATATAAGTGCTCAAGCAGGTGAGGCAATCGCTCTCTATTTATAGAGGGAGGAAAGTCCGAACACTCGGTTATTTAGTTAACAAGGGTAGCGGGTAACTCCCGTCCGCCGTGAGGCGAGGGGTGCGAGCAGAGACGTTAAATACCGCAAGGTATTTGATATCCTTAACGGATAAGCTTTATGGCGACATAAAGTGTGAAACGGCTAAATCCCTATCTGGGTGCAAGGGCAAGTTTTGGTGGCCCGCTAGACTCTTTGAGCAATCAAAGAGCAAGATAAATGATTGCCCCTTGATTTATCAAGGAACAGAATTCGGCTTACGTCCTGCTTGAGCTTTTTTATAATCCAATCGGTAAAAATGATTAAGCGCATTATAAATTCAAAATCAAAGACAATAACTTTTTCGGCTGGTCTTATTGCATTCTCAGTTGGAGTTAGTGCTATCTTAGGACTTCTAAGAGACAGACTTCTTGTAAGTTACTTTGATGTAGGAAGACTTGATATTTATTTTGCTGCTTTTGCGATTCCTGATTTTGTTTACGGGGTAATTATTACCGGGGGAATCGTTGCTGCGTTTTTACCGATTTTTGCATCTACGCTTGAAAAAAACAAAGAAGAAGGATGGAAACTTGCTAATAACACCTTAAATGTGCTGATTATTGTGCTTACCTTCTTTTGTGGTTTTCTTTTTCTTTTTACTCCCTTTATTGTTAAAATTATTGCTCCTGGATTTAGTCCAGAGCACCTTCAAGAAACAGTGTTTTTAACCAGGATTATGCTCCTTAGTCCAATTTTACTTGGCGCATCGAGTCTTTTCTCTGGAGTGTTGCAGTATTTTGATAAGTTTTTAGCTTACTCTTTAGCTCCGATCCTTTATAACATCGGGATTATCTTTGGGATAATATTCTTTGTTCCTTACTTTGGTATTGTAGGATTAGCTTACGGGGTAATTTTAGGATCAGCATTACATCTTTTAATTCAGATTCCCTCATCTTACTTTTCTGGTTTTTCCTATAAAGCGGTTACTGATTTAAACCAAAGAGAGTTAAGAAGAATATTTTATCTGATGATACCACGTATTGTTGGTCAGATCTCATCTAAAGTAAATGTAGTGGTGATTACCGCTCTTGCTTCTTTACTTACTGCAGGAAGTATATCGATTTTTAATCTTTCAAACCATCTGCAGTCTTTCCCAGTGAGGGTTATCGGGGTTGCTTTCGCAGTTGCCGCTTTTCCGGCGTTTTCAAGATCACTAGCATTAAAGGAGAAAGATAAGTTTCTAAAAAGCTTTTCATCGGTTATTTCACAAGTATTGTTTTTTATCATTCCGAGCAGTATTATCGTGTTTTTACTCCGTGCACACATTGTCCGTCTAGTTTTAGGAACAGGAGGTTTTGGATGGAGAGAAACGCAACTTACCGCCGCATCTTTAGGAATTTTTGCTTTTTCTTTCTTTGCTGGAGCACTTATCCATGTTTTAGTAAGAGCATTCTTTTCTTTTCAAGATACAAAGACTCCGGTTGTAGCATCGCTGGTTGCCATGGGAACCAACATCGCTTTATCTTTTTTCTTTGTTTGGATTTTAGGGTTTGATAATATTTTTAGAAGTCTTGTAGGAGCTTTGTTAAAGATAAGTTCTATTTCAAATATCGAAGTAATTGCTTTTCCTCTAGCTATTTTAGTATCAACCATGCTGCACTTCTTCCTCCTTATAACCTTCTTTAAAAAGAAGATAAAAACTTTCCGGGGGATAGGGATAAAAAGCTCTTTAGAAAAGACAATGCTTGCTTCCCTTTTGATGGGAATTTTGCTTTTTGCCTTTTTAAGAGTTACCGGAACAATGATTGTACTTCAAACTTTTTTTGCGGTTTTACTTCAAACAACACTCGCTACTATCTTTGCTCTCCTTGTCTATATCATTGTCTTAAGGTTATTAAAGTCTCCTGACCTTTATTTAATCAAAAGTGCGTTTTTAAAAAGATGAAAGTAAGAAATTTTTGTATCATCAGTCACATTGATCACGGAAAGTCCACTCTTGCGGATCGATTTTTGGAGATTACTAACACGGTTTCAAAAAAAGATATGCAAGAGCAGTACTTGGATGATATGGAACTTGAACGTGAGAGGGGGATTACAATAAAGCTTCGTCCAGTAAGAATGAAGTACAAAGATCATATTTTAAACATGATTGACACTCCAGGACACGTTGATTTTTCTTACGAGGTATCAAGATCACTTGCCGCGGTAGAGGGCGCGGTTTTACTTGTTGATGCATCAAAAGGAATCCAAGCACAAACACTGGCAAATCTTGATCTTGCAAGACAAAAGGGAGATGATTTTAAAATAATACCGGTGATTAATAAGATAGATTTAGATAGTGCGAGAGTAGAAGAGACAGAAGAAGAGATGATTCAGGTATTGGGAGTTAAAAGAGAGGAGATTATCAAGATATCAGGAAAGAAAGGTGTTAATATAGAGGCAGTTCTCGATGCGATTATTGAGTTTGTTTCTCCGCCGAAAGAAGAGAAAGGAAATTTCCGGGCTCTTGTTTTTGATTCAGAGTACAACGCCTATAAAGGAGTAATTGCTCATGTGAGAGTTGTCGATGGAGAGATCAGCGCAAAAGATAAAGTTTACTTTTTTGCATCAAACACCGCTGGAGAAGCGAAAGAGATCGGGTTTTTCTCGCCAAAATGGGCTCCGCAGAAAAAACTTGTTGCGGGAGATATCGGATACATTGCAACGGGGATTAAAGAAGTAGGAGTGGTAAGATCGGGAGATACGATCTGTAAAAAAGATGAAAAGGTTTTACCGATTTCTGGCTACAAAGAACCAAGTCCGATGGTCTTTAGTAGTTTTTATCCTCGTGATCCGCAAGACTATCCAGTATTTAAGAACGCGCTTTACGAGATTAAACTCACCGATCCGGCCTTTACTTTTGAACCAGAGTTTAAAGAGGTTTTTGGAAGGGGATACCGTTGTGGGTTTTTAGGATCGCTACACTCGGAGATCATCTCTGAAAGACTAAAAAGAGAGTATGATTTAGATCTGATTATCTCTGCACCTTCGGTAACCTACCGAGTTACTTTAAACAACAAAGAAGAGGTAGAGATAAGATCTGCATCTGATTGGCCAGATGAAAGCGCTATCTTAGAAAAGAAAGAGCCTTGGGTAAAGGTTGAGGTTGTTACTCCAGAAGAGATGCTTGGCAGTGTTACAGAAGTACTGGGAACTTTAAAGGGAAACTACGTTGATACAAAGTACTTGTCTTTAGACCGAGTTTTAGTAGTTTATAACGCGCCGCTGCGTCGAATTATCATCTCTTTTCATGACGATCTAAAGAGCGCAACAAAAGGATACGCTTCTGCGGGGTATAAGTTAGAAGGGTTTTACAAAGAAAGTTTGTTAAAGATGGAGATTCTGATTGCCCATCAGGTAGATGAGGCGTTCTCGGTTATTGTTTCCCGTGATGAAGCTTTTTTAGAAGGAAGAAGAATGGCCTTAAAGTTAAAAGAGGCGATACCACAACAACAGTTTGCCGTTGCAATACAAGCGAGAGTAGGAGGAAAGATTATTGCCAGAGAAACAGTGAAAGCGAGAAGGAAAGATGTTACCGGTGATCTTTACGGAGGGGATTATACTAGAAAAAGAAAACTGTTAGAGAAACAGAAAAAAGGAAAAAAGAGATTAGAGAAAGAGGGGAGAGTAAATATTCCTCAAGATGCATACTTTAAAGTTTTTAAAAAGTAGTTTGTTAGAAACTTCTAAGAAGGGTATAATAAGGAAATGGTAAGGAAAAAAAAGAGAGAGAAACAGTTTAACTATCTTGCGCTTTTTGCGCTTCTTTCTGTGGTCTCGGTTCTTACCTTCTTTAATGTTAAACTTTGGAACGAAAGAAGAACAAGCAAAGAGCAGCTAGAAAGAATAGAAACAGAACTTTTAAGAATGGAGGAAGAAAGAGAGATGTTGAAAGCAGAAGAAGACATAGATATTGAAGAGAAGATTGAAAAAGTTGCTAGAGAACAACTGCTTTTAAGAAAAGAAGGGGAGAGTGTGATTGTTATCTCACGTGAAGAGCCAGTGGTAGTAGAAGAAGAGGAGGAAGAAGAGGAAGAGAAGGGTTTTTTTGAATCACTGAAAGATGTTTTTAAAACAGAGTAGGCCGGAGTAGCTCAGTGGTAGAGCGACTCTCTCGTAAAGAGTAGGTCGTGAGTTCAATTCTCGCCTCCGGCTCAGAAAAAATATGGAAATAGAAAAAGAAATAAAAGAATTAAAAAGTAAAATCTTCCATTTGGAAGAATGTCTTTGAGATAGAGAAGAAAAGGGAAGATTTAAAGAAATTAAAAGAAGAAGTTGCCGATCCTCATCTTTGGGATGATCCCGATAACGCAGTAAAGAAACAAAAAGAGCTATCTTCTTTCGAAGAAGAAGTAGAGGAGATTGATGATCTGATAAAGAAGATTAAAGAGATAGAAGAGTTCTATAACGAAGTTGGAGACTCTCTTTTAGAGGAGAGTGTTCTTTCTTTGAAAAAAGAAGTAAAAAAGAAAGAGATTTACACTTTTCTTTCCGAGAAGTACGATAAAAATGATGCCGTGTTAGAGATATCTTCTGGTGCTGGAGGAAGAGACTCTGAAGACTTTGTGGCGATGCTTTTGAGGATGTATGAAAGATATTCAGAACGAAGAAACTTTAAGACACAAGTGATTTCTGTTTCTTTTGGTGAACCAGGAGGGCCAGACGGAAGAATTGGAATGAAGAACGTTTCTTTGAAAATAGAAGGAAAGTACGCTTTCGGGTTTTTTAGAAGAGAGAGTGGAACACACCGCTTGGTAAGAAAGTCACCCTTCTCTTCTGCGGGATTAAGACACACCTCTTTTGCAGAGGTTGAAGTTTTTCCAATAATAGATAATAATAGTTCTCAGTTGCAAATTAAGGAAGAGGATTTAAGAGTAGATACTTTTAGATCTTCTGGACCAGGAGGACAGCATGTTAACAGGAGAGAGAGCGCAATCAGAATTACTCATCTGCCAACAGGACTTGTTGTTAGTTCACAAAACGGAAGACTACAAGGTGAGAACAAAAGAGTAGCGATGGAGATTCTAAGATCAAAGCTCGAAAGACTAGAGGAAGAAAAGAAAAAAGAGCAACTTGAAAAAGTAACTGAAAAAGGAGAAGGGAAGAGTTGGGGTAATCAGATCAGAAACTACGTTCTCCATCCTTACAAACTAATTAAAGATCTTCGGACAGGTAAAGAAACATCAAATCTTGAAGATGTTTTAGACGGAGACCTTGACCTACTAAAAGATGATTTTTTTCAATAACATAACCAAGATATATCCTGCATATCTTACAAAAAGAGAGAAGGCAGTTTTAGACGACGTTTCTTTTAAAGTTGATAAAGGAGAGTTTGTTTGTGTTGTTGGACGTTCTGGGGCAGGGAAGACTACCCTTTTCCGTATCTTGCTTGGAGAAGAGAAACCGACAAGCGGAAGTGTTTTTTTTGATGGAAAGGACGTTAACAAAGTCTCAAACAGAGAAAGATCTCTTTTAAGAAGAAGAATAGGGATGATATTTCAAGACTACAAACTGCTTTCAACAAAGACGATCTATGAGAACGTTGCTTATGCGCTAGAGGTTACCGGTACTTCTGATGAAGATATCGAGAGACTTGTTCCGGAAGCGCTCGATACCGTGGGTCTTTTAGAGCAAGCACTGCACTTTCCATATCAGTTATCAGGAGGAGAAAAACAAAGAACGGCAATTGCCAGGGCCTTGATTCATAATCCAGATGTTATTTTAGCAGATGAACCAACAGGAGATCTTGACCCTTACAACACTAGAGATGTTCTTGATCTTTTACTTAACTTAAACGAAGCAGGGACAACGGTTATTCTATCAACTCATGATAAAGAGGTGATTAACAGTCTTTCAAAGAGAGTTGTTACAATAAAAGACGGGAAAGTAGTTAGCGATTCTAAAAGAGGTAGATTTATACTATAAACATGAGAAATAAAACAATAACATCAATAGAAAGAGCATTTCGTTTAGCTTGGAAAAACTTTTATCGAGAAGGAGGGCTTTCTTTTGTTTCTGTTTTTGTTTTGATGGTGGTTATTACTATTTCTGCTTTTTTGTTTCTAATCGGGGGAGTGGCAGATATTGTTATTAAAGACATCGAAGAGAAAGCGGATGTTACTGTTGATTTTCAGATCTCTGTTCCTGAGGAAAGAATACTTGAGGTAAAAGATGAGATTGCAGAAGTTTTTCAGATTAACGGAATGGAGTATCTTTCAAGAGAAGAAGTAAAAACAGCTTTCATTCAAAGATTTAGCAATCGTCCAGCAGTAATGGAATCACTTGAAGAGGTAGGGAATCCTTTTCCTGCGTCAATTAATATTAAGGCCGACGACCCTTACATCTATCGTCAGATTGCAAGTTATTTAGAAGAAAATCACAGTGAGCTTATCTATAATATTGATTTCTATCATCGTGAAGAGGTGATATCAGGTATCTTTAGTATTACAGAGAGTATTAGAAAAGGAGGAATTATTGTTGGAATAATCCTTGGTATAATTGCCATCCTCCTTGTTTATAACACGATAAAGCTTGCTATTTACGGATTAAGAGAAGAGATAAGAGTGATGAAGCTTGTTGGTTCTTCAAATCTCTTTATTCAAAGCTCTTTTATTATCCAAGGAACAATACTTGGATTTATCGCTGCGTTCTCTTCCTTTATACTTCTCTTTTTGATGGGATTCTTGATTCCACAAAGCTACAACATTACTATTGAAGTTAATCTTCATCAGTACTTCTTAGGAATGCTTCCTACGGTTATTCTGATGCAGATTGCAATAGGAGTTTTCTTAGGAGTTTTCTCCAGCCTTATTGCGACAAGAAGGTATCTTAATTAAATTGCCGGATCGTCTAATGGTAGGACGCGAGTTTCTGGCACTCGTAGTCTAGGTTCGAATCCTAGTCCGGCAGC
>CAYQSS010000033.1:0-6977 GCA_964420305.1 uncultured Candidatus Saccharibacteria bacterium
AACCAAAATTCCCTTGTCCTTGAACAAGAGGGTAGCGCATCGAAAAATCTTGTGCCATTAAGACCATGGAGTTGTAAACTGCCATATCGCCATGCGGATGATATCTTGCTAGCGTCGTACCAACAACACTTGCTGATTTTCTATACTTTGCGTTATGAGTAACCCCATCTTCTCTCATTGTATAGAGAATTCTTCGATGAACCGGTTTTAAACCATCGCGAACATCAGGAAGAGCTCTCCCAACAATAACCGACATCGCATAGTCGATATACGACTCCTGCATCTCTTGAACAATATTTTTTAGCTTTACATAGCCAATATCTGCTCCTATTTCTTTTTTTCCTTTATTCTTTTTCTGCGCCATTTTCTTTATTATTTATTTCTTCTGTTTCTCTAATAAGATTCTCGTTAATTTCTTCTTCTTTCTCTTTATATATCTCTAAAACATCATCCTTTTTTTTATTCTCATCTTTTAAGATGTTTTCTACTTTCTCCGTCGGAAAGACAGTAAATCCCTCTTTATTTACCTTCTTTCTTATTTCGCCGATCTGAAAGATAAAAAAAGAAATCCCTATCACCACCGCCAAAGCTATCAGGAATATCTTTTTCAAAGAATTCATTTTGTGCTGTTTTTTGATTGCGGTTTAAGTGGAATAATCTTCATCTCTCCCACTGGAAGACTTTTCTTTTGAATGCTTATCTTTTCCTCGGGTTTTGCTTCTTTGTTCCCGATTGCCTTTAAAAATACTCCCAAATCATCAAGCTTGGTCTTTAATCCTGGTATTTTGTAGTGCATCGGAACAACTATCCGTGGTTCAATTTGGGAAATAACTTTTGTTGCTTCTTTTGCATCGATTGTGTAAATACCTCCGACAGGAATCATCAGAACGTCAATCTCCCCAATATTACGAAGCTGCTCGTCAGTTAGTTCTTCTTGCCCAAAGTCTCCCAAGTGGCAAAGCTTTATTTCTTCTGTTTCAACAGTATATATCGTATTTAGACCTCTTTCTTTTCCTTTTTCTTTATCGTGAAAAGAAGATATCCCTTGAATAAAAATATCTCTCAACTCATATTCTCCTGGAGAATTAATAAAGAAGGTTTCTTTCGTCGCGATTTTCTGATTATTGTGGTCTTTGTGCTCGTGAGTAACTAAAAGAATATCTGCCTCAAGCTTAGGCAACCTTAACCCAATGCTTTCATCAAAAGGATCAATAACTAGCGACGTCCACTGTTTTGCTTTTTTTTGTCCTTGTAACGCTAGGCGAAAACAAGATTGACCATACCATGTAATATTCATAACGTATTGATTTTATCACCCCTCTTGAAAAAATCAAGAAAATGTGTAGAATGAGAAAGCTATGAAACAACAATTAAAAGAAAAAAACTTACTTGAGATTCCTAAAGAAGGAGAGATTGTTGAAGGAAAGATTGCAGGGAAGGGTCGTGCAACTGCCTTTATTGATCTTGGCCCTTTTGGCACAGGAATAATTTATGGCCAAGAATTTCAAGCAACAAAAGACGAATTAAAAGATTTAGAAGATGGAGATATCGTTAAAATTAAGATCATTTCTCTTGATTCTGAAGATGGATATGTTGAATGTTCCAGAATCCAAGCAAAGAAAGATTTGGCCTGGGATATTCTTGAAAAACAAAAAGAAGGAGGAGAATTAATCACCGTAAAAATAGAAGGTGCTAACAAAGGAGGTCTTCTTGCAAAGATATCTGGCATTCCTTCTTTTATTCCTTCGTCTCAACTTTCTTCAGAGAATTATCCTCGTGTTGAAGGAGGTGACTCTTCAAAGGTTTTAAAAGAATTACAGAAATTTATTGGAAAAGAAATGAAAGTTCGTATTCTTGATATTTCTAAAGAAGGAGAAAAAATAATCCTTTCCGAAAAAGGAAAAGAAGAAGAACAAACATCTTTAGGAAATTACAAAGAAGGAAATATTGTTGAGGGAGAAGTAACCGGCATTGTTGACTTTGGTGCCTTTATCCGCTTTGACGAAGGAGTTGAGGGTCTTATTCACATCTCTGAGATGGATTGGAGTTTAGTAGAAAATCCTCACGATGTCTTAAAGGAAGGCGAGAAGATAAAAGCACAGGTTATAAAGATTGAAGATGGGAAGATCTTTTTATCTCTAAAGTCATTAAAAAAAGACCCCTGGAAAGAAATAGAAAAAAATTACAAAGAAGGAGATATTATTAAAGGATTTGTTTCAAAGTTTATTTCTTTCGGAGCTTTTGTAGAAATTGATGGTGGAATACAAGGCCTTTGTCATATATCTGAATTCCAAACCCGTGAAAAAATGGAAGAAGTTCTTGAAATAGGAAAAACATACAACTTTAAAATTCTTTCTATTAATGCTTCTGATCACCGTCTTAGCTTAAGAGTTGTAGATAAATAATCTCCTCATAGCTCAATTGGATAGAGCGACAGCCTTCTAAGCTGTAGGTTGCAGGTTCGAGTCCTGCTGAGGAGACATTTTATATATGGTGGGCGTAGCTCAATTGGCAGAGCATCGCGTTGTGGTCGCGGAGGTTGCGGGTTCAAGTCCCGTCGCTCACCCAGTGTTTGTCCTCGTAGCTCAACAGGATAGAGCAGTTCCCTCCTAAGGAAAAGATTTGGGTTCGAGTCCTAGCGAGGACACTTTTTTCTCCTAATTTTATTATCTCTCTTTTTGTGCTACACTTGCATAAAAAAAGCCTATGAAAAAAAAGAAAATAAAAAATATTACAAAGACTTTTGGGAAAAATATCACTTTTTTTATTCTTTCCCTTTTTTTGCTTATTATCCTTTTTAGCGTTGTTGCTACTGAGACATTTAAGGAAACAAAAAACATCAGTATTAATGAATTAGCAACAGAGATAAATGAAGAAAATGTTGAAAAATTGGTTGTTGTTGGATCAAATATTGAGGTTTTCTTTAAAAATCAAGAAACTGCTTTTGTCCAAAAGGAGCCGGATGTTGCCCCCTTCGAATCTCTCAAAAACTGGGGAGCAGAAGAAAATAAAATTAGGAAAATATCTATTGATTTTAAAGAAGAACAAGACTGGTCTTTTCTTCTTACTATCTTAATAATTTCTCTTCCTTTACTTTTCTTGTTGTTTATCTTCCGCTCTATCTTTAAACAAGCAAAAGGAGGAGCAATGCAAGCACTTGATTTCTCAAAAGCCAAAGCGAGAGTTTTTGGTACTGATGGTTCTCCAAAATCTGGGGTTACTTTTGACGATGTCGCTGGTCTTGAGGAAGCAAAAGAAGAACTAAAAGAAGTTGTTGATTTTCTAAAAGAACCTGCTCGCTTTTTAAAACTTGGTGCTCGCATTCCAAAGGGGATTCTTTTAACTGGAGCTCCCGGAACCGGAAAAACACTTCTTGCAAGAGCTATCGCTGGAGAAGCCAATGTTCCTTTTTTTGAAATTTCTGGTTCAGAATTTATTGAACTTTTTGTTGGTGTTGGGAGTGGAAGGGTAAGAGATCTTTTTGCTAATGCAAAGAAGAAACAACCATGCATCATCTATATTGATGAACTTGACGCAATCGGAAGAGCTCGAGGTGCTGGTCTCGGGGGAGGACACGATGAACGAGAACAAACCTTAAACCAAATTCTTTCTGAAATGGATGGCTTTAAACAAGACGCAAAAATCGTAGTTTTAGCAAGTACCAACAGACCTGATGTGTTAGATTCTGCCTTGCTTCGCCCAGGACGCTTTGATAGAAAGATTATTCTCGACTTACCGGATAAAAAAGCTAGAGAGAGTGTCTTAAAAATTCACAGTAAAGGAAAACCTCTTGCAAAAGACATAGACTTAAAAGAAGTTGCTGAAAGAACTCCTGGTTTTTCTGGAGCAGATCTTTCTAATCTTGCCAACGAAGCCGCACTTCTTGCAGTAAGAAGAGAAAGAAAAGAAGTTAAGCAGATTGACTTTTTAGAATCAATTGAAAAAGTTCTTCTCGGTCCGGAAAGAAAAAGTTATGCAATGGGATCAAAAGAAAAAGAGTTGGCCGCATATCACGAAGCAGGACACGCAATAGTTTCCTCTTTTCTTCCTTTGGCAGAGCCTGTAAGAAAAATATCTATTGTTGCTCGTGGTCAGGCAGGAGGATATACCATTAAAATTCCTTCCGAGGAAAGAAGAATAAAAAGAAAATCAGAATTTATCTCAGAAATAGCGGTCCTTCTTGGAGGATATACAGCAGAAAAAATAGTTTTTGAAGAGGTTTCCACTGGAGCAGTAAACGATTTAGAAAGAGCATCAAGCTATGCTAGAAAACTAGTAAAAGAGTTTGGAATGTCTTCGCTTGGACCAATACATTTTAGAGGAGAAAGAGAACATGTCTTTTTAGGAAGAGAGTTTGTTGAAGAAAAAAACTATTCTGAAGAAACAGCAGCAAAAATAGATAAAGAGATATTCCTCTTTATTGAAGAAGGAAGAAAAAAAGCAGAAGAGGTTATCTTAAAAAAGAAAACTGTTTTAGAAAAAGTTGCGAAAACTTTAATTGAGAAAGAGACCCTTGAAAGAGAAGATTACGAGAAAATTATTGGCAAAAACCAAAAAAAAGACTCCTCAGATAAAAGTTAGTATTTTGCCTCTTTTTGTGTTATAATAAACAGGCTTCTCTTGGGATAGATTTTACTTGTTCTTTGAAAAACGAATGCTATAATGAACTAATGTTATTAGTATTCATTATTACTGTTTAAAGGTTCATTTATCATGGCCCGCTTAAAAGATCGAGAAAAAGCTTTAGCTCTCAGAAAAAAAGGAATGAGCTATAGCCAAATAAAAAAAGCGTTGAACGTGAGTAAGGGAACTCTCAGTACTTGGCTTCGGAAATACCCTTTATCGGCAGAAAGAATAAACGAGCTTCGTGGCAAAAATGAAAAAAGAATTGAAAGATTCCGTGAAACAATGAAACAGAAGAGAGAAAAAAGGCAAAAAGAAATATATGCTGTTCAAAAAAAATTTATCCTTCCTCTAAATAATAGAGAAATTTTTCTAGCGGGATTAATTCTTTATTGGGGAGAGGGGACAAAAGCTCAAAGAAATTCTCTCATAGTTTCAAATTCTGACCCTTCTGTTATTAAATTTTTTATTTATTGGCTTACCAAAACATTATCCGTACCTAGGAGTAATATAAAAATATGTTTACACTTATATAGGGATATGGAGGTTGATAAAGAAATAAAATATTGGTCTGATATTCTTGTGATACCCAGAAAACAGTTTAATCGCCCTTATATTAAAAAAACTTCGCTCAGAAGAATAAATCATAAAGGCAGTTTCGGACATGGAACCTGTCAAGCAAGAGTAAACAACACACAACTCACAGAAAAAGTACTAATGAGTATCAAGGCAATAAGTAATCGTTATCAATAATACTAAGGGCATATAGCTTAATGGTTAAAGCCGTCGTCTTATAAGCGACAGATTCAGGTTCGATTCCTGGTATGCCCACTTTTTTATTCATTCCTTAGGGGCGCGTAGCTCAGTTGGCTAGAGCGTTGCAGTGACATTGCAGAGGTCAGAGGTTCGAGCCCTCTCGCGCCCACCATATATGATTGAAGTAATTTACGAAGACGAAAACATAATCGCTGTAAACAAACCTCCTTTTTTGGTTGTTTATCACGAGAAAGAAAGTAAAGAACCTTCCCTTGCTAATACTCTTTCTTTGCAGCACGAAGAGATAAAAGGAGTAGGAGGGAAAAGAGACGGAGCGGTCCACCGTTTAGATAAAGACACCTCTGGCGTTGTTCTTTTTGCCAAAAATGAGAGCACTCTTTCTTTTCTCCAGAATGAACTACTTGAAAAAAGAGCGAAAAAAAGGTATATTGCTCTAGTCTTTAGAAATCCAAAAAGTGATTCAAGAGAGATCAGTACTTTTATAGATCGCTCTTTAAGAGATAGAAAAAAACAAAGAGCTCATACTGATAAGGATGGTAAGAGAGAGGCAGTTACTTTTTTTAAGGTAATAAAAGATTTTGAGAATTATTCTCTTCTAGAGATATTTCCAAAAACAGGAAGAAAGCATCAGATAAGATGTCACCTTACCTATATCGGTCATCCGATTGTAGGAGACAAAGTATATCGCTTTAAAGATCAAAAAGACCCAAAAGGAATTAAAAGACAATTTCTTCATGCAGAGTCTATTGAAATAATGACACCAAAAGGAAAGATGATTTTTAAAGCAGGATTAGCCAAAGATTTAAAAACAATATTAGAAGAATTAAAATAAAAATATGTCTGTAAAATTCGATACATTTAAAAAAGAACAAGAAAAAGAGGTTTTTCCAGAGATAAAAACTGGAAGCACGGTGAAAGTAACCCAGAATATAAACGGGAAAAAACAGTTCTTTGAAGGAATGGTAATCGCAAAGAAGCACGGGACAGGCCTTTCAGGAACAATCACCTTAAGAAAAGTAATTGATAAAGTTGGAGTTGAGAAAGTTTTTCCTCTTCATTCTCCAACGATTGAAAAGGTTGAAATAACCAAAGAAGGAAAAACCAGAAAGTCAAAGATTTACTACATTAGAGAGAAGACAAAGAAAATTGCAAGAAAGAAAATTAAGTAACTTAAACAAAGCCCAGGTGCAGAAACTGGTAGACTGGCAGCGTTGAGGGCGCTGTGTTCGTATGGACGTGTGGGTTCGACTCCCACCCTGGGCACTTTTTGGACGGTTAGCTCAATTGGCAGAGCGTCTCGCTTACATCGAGAGGGTTGCGGGTTCAAGTCCTGCACCGTCCACACCACACACGCCGCGGTAGCTCAGTGGTAGAGCGCTTCTCTGAAAAAGAAGAGGTCGTCGGTTCAATTCTGACTCGCGGCACATTTTTTGCGGATGTGGTATAACGGCTATTACACGTGCTTGCCAAGCACGAGATGGCGGTTCGATTCCGCTCATCCGCTCAGAAACACCCAAAGCTATGTCTAGGTTCAGATACATGTGATACACATTAGGCTTGTAAAATGATTACTTTTT
>CAYQSS010000034.1:0-6665 GCA_964420305.1 uncultured Candidatus Saccharibacteria bacterium
TGAAGATTTAGTGATTGCCCTAAATAATGCTGGTATTTTTACGACATCTTCTTGCGAAGGACATAGAAATGGGTTTGATATAGGGAAAAGGACCTATCCTTGTGTTGCTCTTTTTAATGATAATAAAAGAATAAAAACGATTATTGCAGATTATAACGAGAAGATTACCGATTCCTTTGTGACCTTACATCAGCAGACAATATTAGGATGGAAAAACCTTCTTCTTCCCAAAGAAACCAGCAAAAATCTTAAAGAACTTCAAAGAGAAACCTTTCTTTTAGCAAGATACATTGCAGATTTATAGGAGCAGAAATGCTCCTTTTTATTTGTATTTCTGTGAATTTATACTAAAATTAAGGAGATGAAGATTGAATATAAAAATCCAGAAAAAAGAAAAGGAATTTTTATTTGGGAGATAGATGTCAACTTTTTGCTTAAAGAGAGTAGTTTACATTTTAAAAATGCCAGCGAGGAAGAAATGATAAGAGAGGTAAAAAAAACATACGGGAATGATACTCTTTGTTTCCCAAGCGTTAATAAATCAAATTCCTTTCTTTTGTGGGTTTCTCAAATAAAAGATTGGGATAGTCAGAAAGTGTTGCACTCTGATTACAGTGGGGAGAAAAAAGATTATAACGATCAGGAAAATGGTAATTTGATTGGTCTTTTTGATTTCTCGAAAGAAATTTTAGGTAAAAAACAACTGAGAATAAACTTTACGCTTGAGGAATACGAAACGAAACTTCAGACTGATAATTGGGAAACAGGTTCCTATGATAGATCATCTCCACTTTTTAGAAAATATACAAAGAGTGAGAGACAGCTAGGTCAAACAGATAACATTGTTAATTTAGCAAAAGAGATTACCAAGGATAGCTCAAGTTATTTTTCAAAGGCGAAAATGATTTATAATTGGATTTCTGAAAATATTAGCTACAAGGAGTCTACTGCAAAGAGAGGAGCAATGAGGGTTTTTGAAAGTAGGGGTGGAAATTCGGCGGAGATGAGCTTTCTTTATATCACTTTATTACGCTCGGTAGAGATTCCAGCACGCCTTGTTTCTGGCGCCTGGGGAGAGATTGAGAAAAAACAAGATTTCCATTTCTGGGTAGAGTTTTACTTAGAAGGTGTTGGATGGATACCAGTTGATTGTGCAAAAAAGATGTTCGGAGAGATTGATAGTAAGAGAATAATCTTTTCAAAAGGGGAAAATATATTACTTGAAAGATCTCCTGATCAAAGCACTGTTTTCGGAATAAACTATCACAGAGTTTTCTTTATGCAACCTGAAGCTTTTTATCTAAACAAACAGGAAAGTGGAATTTTCGCCATAAAAGAAAACAAATACCTTCTTATTAAGGGATAAAAAATTGAAATTCAAAATCCTTATAATCATTTTTTTCTTTTTAATTTTCTTTTTATTTATTCTAACAAATAAAAAAAGAGATGTTTTAGAGATAGAGATTGGAAATGAAAAAGTAGTTGTCTGGGTTGCGGAAACTTTATCAGAAAAAAGCGAAGGACTTTCGGGAATAAAAGAATTAAAGGGAGTGGACGGAATGCTCTTTATATTTAAAGAAGAGACAGTTCCTTCTTTTTGGATGAAAGAGATGAGTTTTCCGATTGATATTATTTGGATTAGCGCAGATAAAGAGATTGTTGAGATAACTGAGAATATTTTGCCGGAAACGTATCCAAAAACCTTTTCTCCAAAAGAACCAGTAAAATATGTTCTTGAAGTGAGGGCCAATTGGTCCAAAAAGAAAGATATTAAAATTGGCGATGAATTAGTTTTATGAGCAAAACAAAAAGCAAAATTTTCTGGATTTCTCTTCTAGCTGGAGATTTTCTTATTTTCTACTGGTCTCTTTATTTGGCGCTAGTTATTAGAAAAATGGGACTGCCAAAGATAGAGATATTTAATGAATTACAAGTGCCGTTTTTATATCTCTTTTTTATCTGGATTTTTATTTTTTTTATCTTTGATTTCTATGAAGTTTCATCTTTTAGAAAAGCAAGTCTCTTTATCCGAACTGTAATAATTTTTATCTTTCTTGCAACAGGGATTGGAACAGTCTATTTTTACTTTCAACCACAACTTGAACTTACTCCTCGGGCGATACTTTTTTTAAGTATTTTAAACTTTGCGATTCTCTCTTCCTTGTGGAGATTTTTGTTTTTGAAAGTTAGCGGATTAAAAAACTTTAGGAAAAAAGTGTTTTTTGTCGGTTACTGTCCTGAGGTTGAAGAGATCTTAGAAGAAAAGCTTTTCGATTATGAGGTTACTGGCCTTTATGCCAAAGAGGAGGTCTCAAAGAAGATTAAGAATAAAACGAATGTTCTAAGCGACCTAGAGGAGATAAAAGATTTTTCAGAAAATATTGAAATTTTGGTTTTTTCTTCGGATTTAAAAGAGGACAAAAAGGCGATCAAAACTATCTTTTCTTCTTTTCCTTTAGATATGGATTATATAGACTTTTTTAGTTTTTACGAAGAAGTAATGAAAAAAGTTCCTTTACGTTCACTTGACGAGTGGTGGTTTCTAGAAAATATTTCTCGAAAGAGAAGTAAAATAAATCAAGTTCTAAAAAGATGTTTTGAACTTGTTGGATCTTTTTTGGGAATGATTGTTTTAATTACTGTTTTCCCAGTTATTGCATTTTTAATCAAAGTAGATTCAAAGGGAAGTATTTTTTATAAGCAGAAAAGAAGAGGAGAAAAAGGAAAAGATTTTACTTTATATAAGTTTCGTACAATGCATGAAAACAGTAAAGCAGTTCCCTGGAGAGAAGAGAATAAGGATGAGATAACTAGAGTAGGAAAGTTTTTAAGAAGGACTCACTTGGACGAACTACCACAATTTTATAACATTATAAAAGGGGATATTAGTTTTGTCGGACCAAGGCCAGAGAGCGTTGTTTTAGCAGAAAACTTTGAAAAGAATATTCCTTTTTATAAACTACGTTATCTTGTTCGTCCTGGACTCACGGGATGGGCACAGATAAGTTATCCTCCGTCAATGAGCATTAAAGAAGCAGAAGAAAAGTTTAAGTATGATCTTTATTATATTAAAAACCGTTCTTTGTTTTCTGATCTTGTTATTATTCTAAAAACGATAAGTACTATTTTTTAGAGATAAATTTGCTATAATAATACTTATGATTATATTAAGAACAATCCAGGATTTATTGATGCCCAGTACGTTTGTTTTTCTTTTTGCAATCATAGGATTCCTTTTATTAAAAAAGAAAAAGAAGTGGGGGAGAGCCTTTCTTTTTTCTAGTGTTTTCTTTTATTATATCTTTTCAATAACTCCAGTTAGCGATTTTTTACTGATGCCCCTTGAGGAAAAGTACCGAGTTCTTTCTGTAGAAGATATGATAAGAGCAGAAAATACAGTTCTTCTTTTGGGAGGAAGGGAAAGTGATGTTTTAAGAGGAAACGAAGCACTGCGTATATGGCATCTTTCAGAAGGAGAGATGAAGATAATTATTTCCGGTACCGATCCAGTTGTTGCAACGAGCGAAGATGCACAAGCGGTACGTAGTTTTTTTATTAACCGTGGAGTTGATGAAGAGGATATTATTATCGAAGGAAAGTCGCGCAACACAAGAGAAAATGTTGTTAACGTAAAAGAGATTATTGGAGAAAAGCCATTTTTCCTTGTTACTTCTGCTTTTCATATGGAGAGAGCACTTGTTGAGTTTGAAAGAGTGGGAGGGAATCCGATACCTGCTCCTACTGATTTCAAGAGAAGAAGAATACCGGTCTACTACCTTTTTGATTTTTTCCCCAATTCACAAAATCTGCGTAATTCAGATCTTGCTTTTCACGAGCACTTAGGAGCCATTTATTATCGACTTGTTTACCTTTTTGGAAAAAAATGAAAAGAAAACTAATTTTTTTGTTAATATTTATCTTTCTGCCGATATTTTCAGTTTCTGCAAAAACGGAGAAAATTTTTATTGAATCTTCCTACGATATTGAAGAAAGGAAAAGCGTTGATGCAAATTTAGAACTTGTAACGAACTATATTTATTTTTACTTTGATCAAAGCTGGTGGGAGACGCTAGAAGAGGAGATGAAGGAAGAGTACAAAAGTATTGCTTATAATCTTGGAAACGAGTTTGAAAACAAAATTTATCCCCAAATTAAAGAAGATTTTGGTGATATTCCACAACATGATGTTGTTGGGTATAAGGAGCGCATCTCTGTTCTTTTCCATCCGATGAATAAGAATTCCGGAGGATATTTTCGCAGTGGAGACCAGTATTCTATCTACCAGTATTCTAGATCTAACGAAAAGAACATTCTTTATTTAAATACAGATCTTTTAGACGATTTAAATCTTCCAGGATATTTAGCTCATGAATATATTCATCTGGTTACCTTTAATGAAAAAAATAAAAAGAACGATGTTAGCGAGGAGATCTGGCTTAATGAAATGAGAGCTGAGGCAATTATTACAATTTTAGGATATGATGAAAATTACGAAGGAAGTAACCTAGAAGGAAGATTGAATAACTTTCTAAGGGATCCCGATATCTCACTTACCGAATGGACAGAGCAGTCTGCGGATTATGGAGTAATTAATATCTTTGCACAGTATATATTAGATCATTACGGAAAAGAAATTTTTACTGATTCTCTAGAGACAGAAATCGTTGGTATACCAAGTATTGACTATGCGCTTTATAAAAATAAAATAGGAAAAACCTTTTCGGAAATATTTACTGATTTTACAATAGCAGTGTATTTAAACGATTGTAGTTATGGAGAGTACTACTGCTTTAAAAATAAAAATCTAAAAGATTTTAAGGTTTATCCCACCACAGTTCTTATTACTACCCGTGATGAGGGATTCCAAGAAATAAAATACCAAACAAAAAGCTGGGCAGGAAACTGGTTTCGTTTTGTCGGTGCTTCGGGTACTCTTAATTTGAAATTTACAAGCAGTGGAAGATTTACGGTTCCGTATCTTCTTTGTGAAAAAAAAGGAAGATGCGAAATTAATTTTTTAGAAACCGATAAAAAGGGAAAGGGAGAAGTTGTTGTTGAAGACTTTAACTCAATTTACGAATCAATCACGATTTTTCCTTCTCTCCAGCAAAAATTTAGCGGGTTTAGTGGAGCAGAAAAAACTGTACTTTTCAACATAAAAGTAGAGGTTAAAAAAGATGCTTCTGAAGTAAAGGAAGAAAGAAAGGAGAAAATTTTATTTCTTGCAGAAAAATTGAGAGAAATATGTTTTTTACTGGGAAAAGATGCCCCACGCTTTGTAGTTAAAAAGGGAATAGAGCATGATCTTTACTACGGAATTACTGATTCAGAAAAAGTAAGGACATTACAAAAATTTTTGAAAGATCAAGAAGTTTATCCAGAGGGATTAATCACCGGAAATTTTTATCACTTAACTAGAAATGCTGTTATTCGTTTTCAGGAGCTTTATGAAGAAGAAATTCTAAAGCCTCTTGGGCTTTCTCAAGGAACCGGTTATGTCGGAGAAAGAACTCGAAAAGTAATTAATTCTTTTTTAAAAAATAGATGAAAGGACTTGTAAATTTTTTTATCGCCCTTTTTCTGGGCGTTTCTCTTTTTTACTTCGTTGTAAAAAAAACGGGCATAGAAACTATTTCTGGCGCTGTTTCTCTCTTTTGGGGGATTGAGGGAATAGTCATCTTGTTGATGACTTTGTTTATTATTTTAATTGGGAGTATTCGCTGGAAAGAGATTTTACGTTCAGAAGGAGAAGATGTTTCTTTGGTTAAGGTAACAAGATATCTTGTTAAAGGGTTTACAGTTGATTTTCTGACACCGTTTGCTCTTTTTGGAGGAGAGGCAGTGCGTATTTTTTTGATGGAAAAAGAAGTAGGCGTGGAAAAGAGTTCCTTTTCTGCTTTGGTTGATAAGATTATGGATGTTACGGCACATGTTTTTTTCCTAATATTTGGTACACTAATTTTTCTTTTTTACGGTATAGTTTTTCATAAAGCTTTAATAATCTATGCCATCGGAACAATCCTCTTTATTTCCTTTGTACTTTTTATTTTCTACGGAAGGGTTTTAAAAAAGAAAAGTTTTTTGGATGGTTTTTTTGGTCTTTTGGGAATTTCCAAAAAATATTTGCAGGATAACAAAAATGGGAAATCAGCACTTGATGTTGAAAAGAAAATAATTGATTTTTTCTCAGAAAAAAAGAAAGATTTCGCAAAAGGAATGCTTCTTAGTTTCGTGCGTCATTTCTTTCTTCTCTTAAGAGTCTACCTTGTTATTTATTTTGTTACTGGTTCTTTAGATTTTGGTGATGCTGTTATCATCTACGGATTTGTTATCCTTTCTATGATTTTACCTCTTCCTGCTGCGCTAGGAGGATTAGAGGCCATTTTAGCCCTTGCCTTTAATGCGATAGGAATGGGAATTATTTATGGAGTTATTGTTGCGATCGTGTTACGTCTTGCAGATCTTTTAGTATGTACCTTAGGAGTGATACTTTTTGCCCGCCTTTCCCTAAAATCTTTCTATAATCAATTTAAATTATTTTTAAAAAGCTTCGCCGAATAATATTTCTTGACAAATTTTTTTATTTTGCTAATATATTGTTAGTGGGTAGGTGCAAAATGTTGACTCCAATTCGGCGGAAAACCTCACTCGAGCGAGGTTTTTTG
>CAYQSS010000035.1:0-6026 GCA_964420305.1 uncultured Candidatus Saccharibacteria bacterium
AGTAATTTCGCTTCCTTATAGTTTTCAATCCAACTTATTCTCTTATCGTGTTTCCACCAGACCATCTGTCTTTTGCTAAACCTCTTGATGTCGGTAGAAAGAGATTCTACTGCTTCTTTATAATCAACTTTATTTTGAAGATAAAGAGCGATCCATTTGTATTCTAAACCGAACTCCTCTAATCTTTTGAAAGAAACTCCGGACTTTCTTAATTTCTCTACCTCTTCTATCATTTTTTCGTTTAATCTCTTATTTAATCTTTTATCAATTTTTTTGTTTAGTTTTTCTTGATCTATTTTTATTCCCAAGAAAAGGGGAGTATAGTGCGATTTGAACTTTATCTCTGGTACACTATTTTTTGTTTTTTCAATAATCTCTAGTGCTCTTACTAATCTTCTTCTGTTTTTTCTATCAATACTTTTTGCTCTTTTTGGATCTAACCTTAAAAGCTGTTGGTAAAGAACTTCTGTTTCTTTTTTCTCTAAATTTTCTCTCAACTTCCAGTCGGGTGAAACTTCAGGAATTATTATTCCGTCAACGAGAGCTCTTATATAAAAAGCGGTTCCTCCACAAACGATAGGAAGTTTTTCTTTTTTTAAAATCTTTTCAATTTCTTTTTCAGCAAGTTTTTTATATTGAGAAACTGAAAATCTTCTTTTGGGGCTTGCAACATCAAGTAAGTGATGGGGGATACCTGCCGTTTCTTTTTTTGTTATCTTCCCTGTGCCGATGTCCATTCCTTTATAGACTTGTCTTGAGTCGGCAGAGACCACTTCTCCATTAAACCTTTTTGCAAGTTTTACCGCTAGATCGCTTTTTCCTGATGCGGTTGGCCCCAAGACAACGACTATTTTTGGTTTATCTTCCCTTTTAGTCCCCATATAGAAGAATGAGTTACTTTTACTTTTACAAAATTTCCAACAAGATCTTCTTTTCCTTCAAAAATAATATTTTGATAACCAGTTGTTTTCCCAATAAGCTTGTTTTTTTTAGTCTTCCTTAAAACTAAAACAGTGAGCATTTTTTTAAGAAAGCGTTTGTTTCTTTTTAGCGCAGTTTCTTTTATTATCTCTTCTAGTATCTTCTCTCTTCTTCTTTTTTCTTCGGTGCTTACCGTCTCCTTTAAGTTATAGGCGGCGGTTTGCTCGCGAGGAGAGTATCTTGCAATATAGGCCATATCAAATTCCATTTCTCTAAAGAATTGTACGGTATTGCTAAAATTTTTTTCTGTTTCTCCGGGGAAGCCGACAATTGCGTCGGTTGATATTGAAATGTCGGGGATTTTTTTCCTTACTTCTTCTATGATTTCTTGATACTTTTTTACATCATACGGTCTGTTCATTTTTTTTAGAATTTCATCATCACCAGACTGTATTGGGAGATGTAGATATCTAGTCATCTTTCTGCACTCTTTCATTGCAAGAATAATATCAGATGAGAGGTCTTTTGGATGTGAGCTTGCAAATCTTATCCAAAAGGTTCCTTTTATCTTATTTATCTCTCTTAAAAGTTTTGCAAAGCTTGAATTTCCATTGTAGGAGTTTACATTCTGTCCTAGCAGCCAGATCTCTTTATGTCCTTTCTTTATCGCTTCTTTTGCTTCCTCAACTACTTTTTTTATGTCTCTTGATCTTTCTCTCCCCTTAGTATAAGGGACGACACAGTAAGAACAGAAGTTGTTACACCCTGTCATAATCGAGATGTAAGCGGTTATTCCAGATCTTTTCGGAGTAATATCAAAAAAATTTTCATTTTTTTCTTTTTTTAAGAAGTTCCAGTCTTTGGTATCTTGAGGAGGAAAATAATAGTCAAAAAAAGGAGATAGTTTCTTTTTATCTTTATCTAAAACACATCCGGTTAATATCACTTTTTGGTGTGAAGTTTTTTTTATCTTCCTTATTTTCGCTTCCATTCTGTCGATTGCTGACTGTCTGATGCTACAAGAGTTTATAATAACTAAGTCAGCATCATCTAAAGAAGACTCCTTATACCCTTTCTTATCAAAAAAAGTAGCGATTCTCTCACTATCGCTCTTGTTCATCTGACAGCCGTAGGTGATGACGTGATACTTCATGTTTTGTAGATGTTTTCTTTTTTCTCTCGTAGATAGTTTTTTATTTTTTTATAACGAGAGGAAAGATCAAAATTGTAGTTAATAGTAAAAGATATTTTTTTCTTTTTCTTTTTTTCTTTTTCTTTTCTATCCCAGCTTTTTATTTTTATCAGAGGAAAGGCGAGCATGTCAACAATAACATTAACCAAATTTTCCTTCTTTTCAATAACAAAAACTTCCTTCATTCTTTCTCTTATTAAAACATCAAGAAAAGCAACAAGCAAAAGATAAAAAAGAAGAATAAATGAGGATAAGAGAGGTAAGAGAAGAGTAAAGGACCAAAAAAGGAGGGAAGTAAGAACCAAGAAACCAAAGAAATAAAAACCATCAATTAAAAGATAAGTATTTTTTCTTTCTTTTGGAAGACTTATCGGTATTGGCTCTTCCTCTTTTTTATAAAGGATTCTTATAATTTGTAAAACAAGTTTTTTCCTGTTTGTTAAAGAAGGAGATCTTACTTTAAAAGATAGTAATGCTACTAAAATTGTTGGTAGAAGTCCGGTTAAAGAGGATGTGAAATCATTAAACCCAAAAAGTGGAATTTCCAGAAAGAGGAGTAGTGCTATTTTGGTGACTAGGATAAAAAGAGCAAAAAAAGTTATTAGCCCCAAAGCAGAATTTTTTATTTCCTGAAGATATTTTTCGTAATAATCAATAATTTCTTTTTCAATATATTCTGGGTCAGAGAGAAGTTCTTTGTCATTCTTCTTTATAATTTCTCTTAAAACGAGATAAGAAAGTTTTCTTTGTTTGCAGAGAAGATTAATCTTTTTTAAATGGAAATTATCTAAAAGTGATGATATTTCTCGGCGCTCTTTGTAAATTTGAGGAGTAATGTTTTTAATATCTCCTGCGGTATAGTTTTCCCAATTATCATATTTTATTTTTAAAAGATGATAGGCGATAAGATGGTTATCAAAGTTGAATATTGTTTTTTGAATAGCGATGTAGAGCAGAAGTTCTTTTTCTCCATCAACCTCAATTGTCTTTTTCAAATAATTGAAGAAATAAAAGAGGAACGGATCTTCTCCTTGTAAGGATTCTTCTATTTCAGAAGTTGCAACCGACAAAACCCATGTTATAAAAGTTTCTCTTGAACCAGTTGCATTAGAAGGAAGATTTCTGATGATGTAAAAATACTTATCAAGTATTTTTTGGAGTTTTTCTTTTTTCTCTATAGAAAATTTTATCTTTTCTGAAAAAGAATCAGCAGTAGGCAGGGTATCGTTTTCAACGAAAAAGTACAATGCTTTTTTAATCGCATCTTTTTTTACATCTACTCTCTTACTAGAGCGGTTTAGCTCTTTAATCAGCTTTTGAGTTAGCGGTGATAACTCTGGCATACTTTTATTTTTTAACAATCTCTCTATCTATTTTTAATTCTTCTTTAATTCTTTTTAAAAACTCTTCTATCGGCAGTACTCCCTCGTCTTTTCCTCGGTATCTCACGCTAACTGCATTTGTTGTTTTTTCTTTTTCACCAACAACAAGAATGTAGGGAATCTTTTGCAACTCTCCGTTGCGTATGGTCTTTGATAAAGTCTCAGAAGATTCTTGTAGTTTTACTCTTAAAAGTTCCTTTTTTAAGGAAGAAAAAACTTCTTTTGCATAATCTAGGGATTTTTCTGAAACAGGAATAATCCATATTTGTTCTGGAGAAAGCCAAAGAGGGAACTCTCCTTTGGTGTGTTCAATGTAAACTCCCAAAAATCTTTCAATTGATCCAAGAAGAGCGCGGTGAATCATAAACGGAGTTTGTTCTTTTCCATTTTCATCAATATAGGTCATTTCAAAACGCGATGTGAGATTAAAGTCAACCTGGATTGTAGATAGTTGCCATCTTCTCCCTACGGCGTCAACAGCATCAATGTCAATTTTTGGTGCGTAAAAGGCCGCTCCTCCTTCATCAAGCTCATAGCTTGAAGTAAAGACTGAAAGAGCTTTCTTAAGTCCACTTTCTGCTTCTTTCCACTCTGCGTCTTCTCCAAAATACTTGTCGAGGTTTTCTGGGTCACGAACAGAGAGTTTAAAAATTAAATTCTCCATTTTAAGTGTTCTGTAAATATAGCGGGTTATTTGGAGAGCTTTAATAATCTCTTCTTCAAGCTGTTCTTTGGCACAGATGATGTGAGCATCGTCTTGGGTAAATCCACGAGGTCTTGTTAGTCCGTGGAGTTCTCCAGATTTTTCATAGCGGTAAACTGTTCCCATCTCTGCCCATCTTATTGGGAGATCACGATAACTTCTTATTTCTGATTTGTACATCTTTACGTGGAATGGACAGTTCATCGGTTTTAATCTGTAGTTTTTTTCATCAACGGTGAGTGGACCGTACATATCATCTTTATAGAATTTTAGGTGTCCTGATCTTTCCCACAGATCTTCTCGTGCAATGTGAGGAGTAGAAACTACCTCGTATCCGTTCTGGAGATAAGTATCCAGAGCGAAATTCATTAAAAGGTGTCTTAACATTCCTCCTTTTGGAAGATAAAGGGGGAGTCCTTGACCAACTTCATCATCAAACATAAAAAGCTTGAGAGTTTTTCCTATCTTACGATGATCTCTTTTTTCTGCCTCTTCTCTTTTTTCAAGATAGTCGTCCAATTCTTCTTTTTTCAGGAAAGCAAGTCCGTAAACACGTTGAAGCATTTTATTTGCCTCTGATCCTTTAAAATATGCTCCTGCCACTCTGTCTAACTTAAAGCTGTCTAGAGCAATTTCTTTTGAATTTTCTACGTGAGGACCACTACAAAGATCAGTAAAATCACCACTTTTATAAATAGAAACCGTGTCATCTTCAATATCGTTTATCATTTCTAATTTATACGGCTCATCTTTGAAGATTTTTTTTGCCTCTTCTTTAGAAATAACTTGTTTTTCAAAAGATAAGTTTTTGTTTATTAGATTACGCATCTTTTCTTCTATTTTTGGGAAGTCTTCTTCTGATATTTTTACATTGTCAAAGTCGTAGTAAAATCCGTTTTCAATTGCTGGTCCCATGCCAAAAAGTGCTTCCGGATAAAGTTCTTTTACCGCGTGAGCCAAAATATGGGCAAGGGAGTGTCTGTTTTTTTCTAGTTGGTCCATAATTTTTCTTGATTATTTGTAATATATATAGTGTAGTATATTTTTTTGTTTATGCAACAATCTCTTCTGCTTCTTCGCAGATTATTTTTGGGGCTTCGTCGCGATGACTAATTTTACCGGAGATAAAAAGAGATTTTCCCTCTTCGAAAAGAGTGCCGTTTCTTTTTAATGTTTTTGGGAAAACAATAACTTCAATGTTGTCGGTTAAATCTTCTACACGAACAAAATACATCGGTTCTCCAGACTTTGTGATAATCTTTTTTACATGTGAGATATTTACTCCTACTCTAACACGAGCATCAGACATTTGGCGTTTTGCTTTGTCAATTGATATCCCTCCAGATTTTGTTACTTTTTCTAAGTACTGTAGAGGGTGTCCGGTGATGTAAAGACCAAGGAGCTTCTTTTCCCAATCAAGCTTTTCTTTTTCACTAAGCGGAGGAGATTTTTCAAGATGTAAGTCTTGCTTCATTACTTCAGATCCAAAAAGTCCAACCTGACCGTTATTTTTATTCTTCTTTATTTCTCTGCTGTACTCTAATATTCTTTCGATGTTGTAATACAGTTGTCCACGTTCTTTAAAATTATCGAAAGCACCAGAAAGAATAAGGCTTTCTATAGATTTTTTGTTTAAGCTTTGTGAATCAACGCGATTTAAAAAGTCGTCAAGTGATTTAAAGTCTCCGCTTTCTTTTCTTTCTTTAACAATGTCTTCTACAATTTTCATTCCTACGTTTTTAATTGCTGAAAGCCCAAATCTTATCTGTGGTTTATCGGGGACAACACTAAACCCCATAAAACTCTCGTTGATATCTGGAGGAAGAAC
>CAYQSS010000036.1:0-3142 GCA_964420305.1 uncultured Candidatus Saccharibacteria bacterium
TCTTCGTAATCCAACCCAGCGTTCCGCCAATAATAAACCAAAAAATTAAAGCAAAAAGTAAATTTGCTACTTGACTATTTGAAAAATTATAACAGCTGGTTTCAAAAAGTTCTTCAAAAATTATTGAAGGAAAGATTAACCAAAAAAGAAAATTAAATTCCCCAAACGTTATAGCAAAAAAAGTTACTCCTATAACTATTACCACAGGAAAAATTATAATTCCTGACAAAACCCAGTATGGTAATTTGTTGAAGTTCATATTGTTTTTTCTATTTCTAGAGTAGAAAAAAAGCAAAACATTTAATGTTTTTCCCTCTTTTTAATTATACATTATAGAGAAATGTCAGCAATATTCTGCGTTGCTTATTTTTCTATTATTTTAAACTCTATAGAATAATGATCCACACTTCCTTTTTGGCCAGCTGTTTATTTTTTCCAGCAATTAATATTCCCTTGGCAGAATAGGACTCGAACCTAATTTTTCAATCTTTCTTTTATAAAATCGGAAAGCAATGTATAATGAAAAAATGTGGAAGAAGATAAGAAATAAATTTCTAAATAATCCAAAAGAAGAAATCGACTATCTTTTTGTCGGCCTCGGTAACCCTGGAGAAAAATATGAAAAAACACTACACAACTCTGGATTTAGAGTTGCTTCTCTTTTGAGAGAAGAACTTGCTCTTCCTGACTTTTCCAAAGATAAAACAATAAATGCTCTTAAAACAAAGGGAATATATGAAGAGAAGAAGGTAGTTATCGTTCTCCCCTTAACTTATATGAATCTTTCCGGAGAGGCAGTAAGAAAAGCAGTAAAAAGATTCAATATCAATACAGAGAATATTGTTTTAATTCACGATGATACCGATCTTCCCCAAAAAACAGTACGCTTTTCTATTTCTCGTGGAAGCGCAGGACACAAAGGGGTATCTTCAGTAATGAAAAATATTAAAACAAAAAACATTACCAGGGTTCGCATTGGTGTTCGTAGAGAAAAAGAAAAAGCAATAGATGTTGTTTTGAATAAAACATCACGGGAAATAGAAGAAACAGAGAAAATGGTTGCTGGAGAGATCAAAAAATCAATTACTTTCGGATTTTTAGCAAAAACAATTAGTAGATAAAGAAAAAAGACAGCGAATACTGTCTTTTTCTAAAATTACTTTGGGTTATCTACGAGCTTCGGCCACTACACTGATAACAGAATAGAAGACGAAAAGTGTTCATTGCGAACACCGGCAATAAAAAGGAGGGATTTTTATCCACAAAGCCGTAAGGCACATGTAGAAAAAAAATAAGCCACTCGTAGATAATCCGAAAAAATCTTATCTCTCTAAAAGAGAGTGCCTATATTATATTATATTTCCTATTTTTGTCAAGCCTTTATCTTTCTTTCTTTTATGTTATCCTTTTTGCATTATGTATCTTGTCCTCGTTGAAAGTCCAACAAAAACTAAAACATTAGAAAAATTTTTAGGCAAAGACTATAAAGTCCTTGCTTCTTATGGTCATGTTCGTGATCTTCCGAAAAGCAAGCTAGGGATTGACGTTGAAAATAACTTTGATCCCCAATACATCATCCCAACAAAGGCAAAGAAAAATATCAAACACCTAAAAGAGGCTCTAAAAAAAGCGGATAAAGTGTATCTCGCTACTGATCCAGACCGAGAAGGAGAGGCAATATCTTTTCACCTTCTTTATGCTTTGGGCATCAAAGAATATGAAAGAATAACTTTTAACGAAATAACTAAAAAAGCAGTAGAAGAAGCCATAAAAAATCCACGTCAGATAGATATGAGCCTCGTAGATGCTCAACAAGCAAGAAGGGTTCTTGATCGATTAGTAGGATACAAGCTGTCTCCCCTTCTTTGGAAAAAAATTACTAAAGGACTTTCTGCCGGAAGAGTACAATCCGTTGCACTACGCATCATCACTGATAGAGAAAAAGAAATTGAACAATTTAAAAAAGAAGACTACTGGAGCATTACAGCAATGCTTTCTACAGAAGGAAAATCCTTTCCTTCTCTTTTAAAAGAGGAGAATAAAAAGAAAATCGAAAAACCAGGGATAAAGAACGAAGAAGAAGCAGGAAGAATAAAAAATGATCTGGAAGGTGCCACCTTTACCGTAAAAACGATAGAAAAGAAAGAAAAGAAAAGGAATCCCCTTCCCCCTTTTACAACAAGTACAATGCAACAGGAATCTTTTAAAAAATTAAGGTTTTCTTCTTCTTTCACAATGCGTGTTGCTCAATCTTTATACGAAAAAGGTTTAATTACTTACCATCGTACAGATTCTTTAAATATTTCTACTGAAGCAAAAAAGGAAGGAGAAAAACACATTAAGGAAAACTTTGGAGAAGAGTATTATAAAGAAAGGAGCTATGTCACAAAAGGGAAAACTCAAGAAGCCCACGAAGCAGTAAGACCATCAAATCCCAACCTTTCTCCCGAAGAGGTTAGTTTAAAAAAAGAAGATTACAAACTTTACAATCTAATTTGGCGTCGCTTTATGGCTTCTTTAATGAGCGAAGCCGTATTTTATAGTACGAAGATAGAGATTGATGCAAAGAATCAAAGCGACTATCTTTTATCATCTTCTGGCTCACTTTTAAAGTTTGATGGTTTCACAAAAGTCTATCCTATAAAATTTGAAGAAGTAGAACTTCCTTTTTTAAAAGAAAAAGAAGAATTAAAAAAAGAAGAAATAATATCTGAAAAACACTCTACAAAACCTCCTGCAAGATTTACAGAAGCATCCCTCATCAAAGAACTAGAAAAACACGGCGTTGGAAGACCATCTACTTATGCTCCAACACTTTCTACTATCGCAAAGAGAAATTATACTGAAAAAATAGAAAAGAAATACTTAAAGCCAACCGAAATAGGGATGATTGTCTCCGATCTACTTTTGAAGCATTTTCCTTTTGTAGTTGATTTAGAATTCACCGCAAAGATGGAGGAAGACTTAGATAGAATTACTGAAGGAGAAATAAAATGGCAAGATATAATAAGAGATTTTTACGAAGAATTTGCTAAAACATTAGAAAAAAAACTTCGACTATTAGAAAAAGAGCTTAAAGAAAATCCCGTAAGCACGGGAGTCTTTTCAAGAACAATAGCACAAGACATTGAAAAGCAGTTTA
>CAYQSS010000036.1:3152-5692 GCA_964420305.1 uncultured Candidatus Saccharibacteria bacterium
AAAAAAGAAGATATTATGCAAGAAACAACAAACGAAAAATGTGATAAATGCGGTGGAGATATGCAAATAAAGTTTGGCAAGTTTGGAAAATTTATTGCCTGTAAGAACTTTCCTGATTGTAAAAATACAAAACCGATAGACGGAGAAGAAGAAAAAAATGAAGATATAACTTGCGATAAGTGTGGTTCTCCAATGGTTTTAAAACAAAGCCGTTTTGGTAAGTTTTATGGATGTAGCAAATACCCCGAGTGTAAGAATATAAAATCTATAGAAGGAGATTTGAACATTAAGTGTCCAGAATGTAAAGAAGGAGATGTAGTAAAGAGAAAATCAAAGAAAGGAAAGATTTTTTATGCTTGCAGTAGATATCCAGATTGTGAATTTACATCAAGTAGTCTCCCCAAAAAAGAAGAGCCGTTATAAAACAGCTCTTTTTTTAAGTTTTTTTTGCTCTTGCATTTTTTCACTAGCATCTTTTATCAAAGAAGAAAATTCTTTTCCGTTACTTTCCAAAATTCCGAAAGAAAAAGAAATAGAGTACTCATCTGCCTTTTCCCTGATTCTCTCGACAAGCACTTCTGCTCCGTCTTTTCCTGTTTCGGGAAGAATCAAAAGGAACTCATCTCCTCCCCATCGAACAAAGGTATCTCCTTTTCTTGATAAAAAAGACCTTAATATGCCAGCAAACTCTCTTAAAATTTCATCGCCTTTGTCATATCCCAAAGAATCATTTATCTCTTTAAAGTTATCCAAATCAATAAAGACAAGAGTAAAAAATCCCTTTCTCTTTTCATCTAAAACTCTTCTGTTATAAAGACCGGTCAGCGTATCGTAAGAGAAAGACTCTATTCTAAAAAGAGTCTCTCCAACTCCAATTTTTCTAATGTGCGAAAGTATTTTAAAAAACTTTTTTATCCTTTTCATCTTAATCCCTCCTTTCCTTATTATGGGAACATTATACTTTTTTTAAGTTAAAAATCAATTATGATATTTTTTTAAAAAACTTTTCCGAAAAGTTAATATATTTCCATCTGCAATTGCTTCTCTTATTTCTTCCATTAAATTTAGAACAAAATGAAGATTGTGTGTGGTTAAAAGCATAATACTGTAAATCTCATTTTTCTTTGCTAGATGGTGCAAGTAACTTTTCTTATAATTCAGGCACACTGTACAAGAACATTTATCATCTAAAGGACTTTTATCTTCCTTAAAGCAAGAATTTGATATATTAACTCTTCCTTTTGAAGTTAGCGCAGTTTTATGTCGCGCAAAGCGTGTTGGGATAACACAATCAAAAAGATCAATACCTCTTATTACTCCTTCAATTAAATCCTCTGGCTCCCCAATTCCCAAAAAGTGACGTGGCTTACTCTCATCAAGTTCCTCAGATAGAATATCTAAAATTTGATACATGTTCTCTTTCGAGTCACCAAAAGATTCACCAAAAGATCCCCCTATCCCAAATCCAAAAAAAGGTAAAGAGGATATAGCTCTAGCAGATTCTCTCCTTAAATCTTCAAATCTTCCTCCCTGGACAATCCCCATCATTCTCTGTTCTTTATTTTTTAATGTCTTTAAAGATATCTCTGCCCAACGATGAGTCTTTTCTAGTGATTTTTTTTGATATTCGTAAGAAGAAAGAGGTGAAGTACACTCATCAAAAGCAAAGATAATATCTGCTCCTAAATCTTCCTGTGCTTTTATAGAAGACTCTGGAGTAATTTCAATTCTCTTCCCATCAAAAGGAGATTTAAAGATAACCCTATCTTCTTCTATCTTAACTAAGCTATTTCTTTTAAAAGAAGAATTACTTTCGCTTTCTTTATGTGGGAGTTTCCCCGTTTTCTGCTCATATCCTGCACCAAGACTAAAAACCTGAAATCCCCCACTATCGGTCATAAGCGGATAATCAATGTTTGCAAAATTATGTAACCCTCCCATCTTTTTTACTGTTCTATATTCTTCATTACAGTAAAAGTGGAAAGTATTAACCATAAAAATATCTGCTCCCATCTTGTTAACACTTTGAAAGTCTATTCCTTTTAGTGCTCCCCGCGTTGCAACAGGAACAAACCCCGGAGTTTTTATACCACCGTGTGGTGTAGATAAAACTCCTGTACGAGATTTTCCAAATTTTTTTGTTATTTTAAAGTTGAACATATTAAGAATTATGCCTCAAAGAGATTAAATTATAAAGAGGCGTATTGCTACGCCCCTTTTTACTCTATTCTTTTAAAAATATTTTTTGTACCCCAACCACTGCTAAAATCATTATTCCAATTATTACACCAAGTGCAATCAAACCAAGCGGCTCAAAAAATTCTTTTGTGTAACTCCAGATAATCCAAGCCACTGGTCCACTCAAAAATCCTAAAAGAAAAATTAAGACTACTCCCAAATTTTTCATTTTTTTCCCTCCCTGTCTGTTTTCTATAGAATAGAGTACCTATATTATATAACGAATATATTATTTTGTCAAAGGATTACTTAGGAAGCATGAAGTCCAGCCTCCTTGTCTCAAGACTCCCCCCAGCAAGCCT
>CAYQSS010000037.1:0-5556 GCA_964420305.1 uncultured Candidatus Saccharibacteria bacterium
TTAAAAGAAGCTGGGATTCTCTTAGATAAACAAAGCCACGAGAGATGATGTCAGGAGAATTTTTGATCCTTCTTGTTTTTTTGTCAATGACAGCGATAACAACAAAGATCCCGCTTTCGGCAAGTTCCATTCTATCGTGTAAAACAACGCCACCAACATCTCCTACTCCAGAACCATCTACCATTACTGGAGCGACAGGGACAGGTTTTTTACTGATTGATAGTCTTTTTTCTTTGTCGATGGTTACGATAAAGCCGTTATCAATAAGGGCAATATTTGATTTGGGGACCCCTTCCTCACGAGCAAGCTGAGCATGGCTGGCCATCATCGAGTATTGGCCATGAATTGGCATGAAATATTGCGGACTCATGATGCGAATCATATCTCTTAGTTCTTCTTGTTGTGCGTGTCCCTTTGCATGGATATCCATCATCTGGGAGTGAAAGATGATTGCTCCTTGTCGCATAATATCATCTTTTAAGTTTTGTACGGCTCTTTCGTTTCCCGGGATGACCGAAGAAGAAAGGACAACAGAGTCTCCTTTTTTTAACTGGAAATGACGATGTTGTTTGCTTAAAATACGCATCAGCGCCGCATTATCTTCCCCTTGTGCGCCAGTTGAGAGAATGGTTATCTTATTATCCGCGTAGTCGTTAGCTTTCTCTGGAGGAATTACCGTTCCTTTTTTTGTTTTGATTAGACCAAGATTCCTGGCAATTTCAATGTTTGTTTTCATCCCATATCCTTCGATAACTACTTTTCTACCGTGTTTTTCAGAAAGAGTAATAATATCCTGAATACGATTGATAAGTGATGAAAAAGTCGCAGTAATGATACGCCCTTTCGCTCTTTCAAAAATAACATCCAAGTTTTCTGCAATTACTTTTTCAGAAAGAGATCTTCCTTCCGCCTCTGCTCCTGTAGAATCAGACATAAGAAGAAGGATTCCTCTTGAAGCTATTTCGTGGAGACGATCAAAGTTAGTAGGAGGAGCGTTTGTGGGAGTAAGATCAAATTTGAAATCGGAAGTATGAATAAGATTTCCAACTGGTGTTTCAATTAATGTCCCGTGTCCATCAGGAACATTGTGATTCTGGTGGAAAAACTCAATACCGAAAGGACCAAGGTCGATTCTATCACCTTCTTTTATTTCAGTTGTTCTTAATTTTGGCTTGAGAGGAAACTCTTCTTGCCTTTTTTGAGTAATTCCTAAAGTCATTGCAGAACCAAAAAGAGGAGGATTACCGATCTTGTCTAAGATGTAAGGAATCGCTCCAATGTGGTCGTAATGACCGTGCGTGAGAATTACTCCTAAAATCTTCTTTTTGTTTTTTTCTAAGTAAGAGATGTTTGGGATGACGTAATCAACTCCCGGAGTTCTTTCTTCTGGGAAGTTAAGGCCGATGTCGACAATAATTGCCTCATCTCCCCATTCGATAATCATCATATTCCTCCCCACCTCGCCAAGTCCCCCTAGAGGGATAATTCTTAAATTTTCTTCGTACATTTTTTTACGGTAAATTAATAATAATTTTTAGAAGAGTTCTTCTATTAGTGCCCAGAGGGAGAGTCGAACTCCCATGGACTTTCGTCCACTGCGACCTGAACGCAGCGCGTCTGCCGATTCCGCCATCTGGGCTTTAGAGATTATTTAAGTGCTCTTTTGGTGTTAATATACCAACTGTCAATATCTTCAAATCTTTTCGAAGAGTTGATAAGGATTCTTTCTTCAATCCCTTTAATTTTGTCTGAAATAGTGTAAACAAAGTAAGGGTTGTAAAGAAATATTCCTGGAATTTCTTTAGTTATTAAATCTTGCAACTCTAAGAGCGCACTATTTCTTGTGTCATCACTTTGCGCTATTATTGTTTCTAAAAGTTCATCTATCTTCTTACTTTCAAGGCCGGAAATATTTAATCCTGGATCTTCTATTCTAGTAGAGTGCCACAAAGGAAGAGGATTTAATATACCGGTAAGCATTGTTCCAAAAAGGAGAGCTTCAAATTCACGTGGGCGAATAACTTCTTCCTTAATCTCTAAAGTGTTTTTTGTATTAATTAAAACTTTTATTCCAAGTAGTGACCACTGGTTTTTTAAAATCTCTGCAGTTTCAAGAAGCATTGGATCGTCAAGGGTAGTGATTGTGATTTCAAGAGAAACTGTTTCATTAAAAAGATTACTACAAACTTCGTTTAATTTCTTTCTCGTACTTTTTGCAACCATTCCCGTTCCATTTTTAAAGTTATGTGGATCAAGAATTTCTTCGCGATACTTTTCTTGGAAATAAGTAACAGCATTTTTTGTCGTTTCGTCGAAAAAGCCAGTTACCTCTCCAGAGTAAAGATCTTCATCTTCTTCTGCAAGATAAATAAAACAGCGCTGAAGATTTCTTACTTCTTCTCCTTGAGAATCTTCTTTTAAATCTTTGGTGAATGAAAAAGGATTATCTTCTTCTCTTTTTCCGTTTTCAAAACCAGCATCTTTTAAAAGTTCTTTTGCTTTTTCTATGTCGTAGGTATGGGTTCCATTTTTAATTTCCGGATAGAATTCGGGGAGAAGAGGGGAGTTTACGATATGACCACCGATAACCTCAACAAACTCTTCTTTATTGGTAGCATAATTTAAAGCCTCTCTTACTTCTTTTTCTTTTACTACTCCGTTTGATTGGAGATTAAAAAATATTGCAAAGTAACGAGGAAGAAAAACTTTGTAATTATTAACACCTCTTAATTCTTCTAAATTTATATTTCTTCTTAAACTGTCGGAGACAGTAAATCCATCAATCTCTCCTCTTCTTTGGGCACGGAGAAGTTCTTCTGTATCACGGAAAAAATGGAAAGAAATCTCATCAAGATATGGTTTTTTTCTAAAGTAGTAAGGATTTCTTTCGAGTTTTAAATATTCGACATCTCCTTCTATTCCTTCTTTTACCTCTTTAAAGCGATACGGACCAGAGCTTATCGGCTTTATATTATAAATAGAATAACGAAAATCTCGTGGAGAATACTCTTCAAAGATGTGTTTTGGGATTGGCTTTAAGGTAAGATTTTCTAGAAAGATAGAAGAAGACTTTTCTAAAACGAAACGTAGTTCGTAATCTGATATTTTATCTACTCTTACTCCGGTCCAGATTTGTCTTTGTGTGCTTTGGTAGTCAGGGTTTTGGATTGCCTTAATAGTGAAAAGAACATCGTCGGCGGTTAATCTTTCTCCGTCTGACCAAAAAACGTCATCTCTTAAAAGAACAGTGAATGTTTTATTATCTTCTGTTGTATAACTTTTTGCGATATTAGGGACAATATTTCCTTCGTTATCAAAGCGCATCAGACCGTCGAAAACAACTTCGATAATATCGCGTTCTACTTCGCTCTGTGAAGCATAAAGGGGATTGATTGTTAGCCAACGTGTTGATTGAACAAATCCTTCACGATAAACTCCGCCAACCGCTGGAACTATTTCTGTTTTTGAGTAATAAAACGATACAACAGAAAAAAGAAAAGAGAAAAAGGTAAAAATTAGAAGTAAAGAAAAAGCAATTTTTTCTCTTTTATCTAAAACTTCCGGTAGTTTTCTCCACTGTTTTTTTGAAGGCCATTTTTTTGGCCAAAAATCAGTCAAAAAATTAGACATTTTTAGAGGAAAAGGTTTAAAACAGCAATAGCAATAAATACTACGCCTAAAACGATTGTTGTTTGGAAGAGAAATTTTTCGCTACCTCTTTTTTCGGTATGAAATCCTTCTCCTTCTCCAAACGCTGATCCCATTGCTGCTCCTTTTTGTTGAAACAAAATAGAGGCAATAAGAAGAATGGAAATAAAAATTTGTAAAAACGGTATAATCTCTTTCATTTTTTTGTAAAGATATGGAGGACAAGCTCCAGAATCCAGATAATAAGGGTGGCGTAGAAAAGACCACTGATTCCGGTAATGGTTATACCGGGGAACATCGCTTCCACAAACCACAAAATAAAGATGTTAATTAAAAAAGTGAAAACCCCTAGTGTTAAGATGCGCAGGGGAAAAGTGATAAGACGTATTATGGGTCTTATAAAAAAGTTAACAATTCCCAAGGATAATCCTCCATAAAACAGTGTTTTTGGGTCAGTAATATTTACCTCTGTGAGGAAATAATCAGCTAAATAGAGTCCGATTATCCCAGTTCCAAACTGTAAAAGAAGTCTTTTAAAGAAGGACATAACAAGGGAAATATACCATATTTGGTAATTTTTGCAACCTTATTTACCGTTTTTCAATTTCTTTGTCAATAAGTTTTATTAGTTCTTCCTTTAGATATTTTCTAATAGAAATAAATTTTTTATAATCTAATAAAGTATTTAGATCTTCATCTATTATTCTTTTTGTAACTCTTTTTTTTATGAAGTTGCGTAATTCGATAAGATGATCTAAAGAAGATTTTTTTCTTCTTTCTTCTATAATATCATCTTTGAATTTATATCCTTGTAGGAAGAAATGGTGAATATCGTAAATATCTCTTCCAGCAATCTTTCCGCCTTTTTCAACCCTATCAAGAGGAGCAATAAGTTTATGAGAAAACATCGTTTCTATTGTCTGGCAAATACAGGTCATGCTAATCGGAGGAATAAAGATAGGCCTATAAACGTTTGATTTATAATAATTATCTAAAATCTCTAGCTTGATAGTATTTCTTTTAAAAGAAGTAGGATATTTTAAGAAAAACTGCAGTGCTCTCTTGCTTTCATCTTTAATTTCAAGATCAAGATTATTGAAAATTAAGTGAATCTTTTCTCTAACCATTTTTTTGTCTGCGTTCTTGTTGAGATCAAAATCCAAGTCCACGGAGAATCTATCTAAGTAGCCGAGCATTAAAGCACAAGTTCCTCCTTTGAAAAAAATGTTGTTTCCGAGATATTTGTCTTTTAAAATTTCTGATAAAAGACGATGTAGTTGTATCTCGTGTTGAATTTGTTCTTTGGTTGTCATCTTAGTAACCAATTATCTTTTGTAAATCTTTAACCTCTTCCCAATTGATAGCTTTTGGGTTATCAAAGTAATAGTGAGGGTTGAAATAAAGAAGATCGGCGACGGCTCTCTCAAGCGTTGCTTTCCTTGTATTATTCTTGAAAACTATACCAGTACTGTTTTTCAAATAAACATCTTTCATTTTGCGAACAAGGAAGTCATTTCCACCCAACTTAAATCTTTTTGAAATATTAGAAACAAGAGTTATGTATCTTATGTCCTGGAAAATGATTCCTTTTTCTATTAATATACTTTCCGTGCTTAAATATCCGTAACGGTGGAGAGATGTTAATCCCAAGAGAGGGGGAGCGATTTCGCTTAACGGTCTTGTAGAGTAAAACCCTTTATAAATACTGCTTAAAACTCCGTTTTGTGTATATCTTTTAATCGTAGTATGGAGAGTATTTGAGTTACTTACACCCCAAAGAACAGCTAAATCTTGAGTATGATAAAGAGATCTTCCGTCTTGTAGTAATTTTTGTAATTTATTCTTAACCATATTATTATCCTGTACACTTTTGTACAGGATAACATAACGCAATAAAAAGTCAATAGA
>CAYQSS010000038.1:0-5492 GCA_964420305.1 uncultured Candidatus Saccharibacteria bacterium
TGGTCACTCCACTGTTTCTTAGCTTTTTCAGAAAGTTCTTTCTTTTTGTCAGGATTTTCCTTGAAATATTTTTCCACTCTTTTGGAACATTTTTTCCTGTTTTCAATACTACTCCAATACTTTTTCTGATTTTCGTATAATAATTTTCGATTTTCTTCTTGGTATTTTTCATCTTTTTCATAAAACTCCAAGAACTTTTTGGCCATAAACTGCCTATATTCTTTGTTCTTCCACTGTTCTTTTGCTCTTTTGCTTAACATCTCTTTCATCTCCGGAGTACTCATAATTGCACTAATTTTTTCTCTATATTCTTTTGTTTTGTGTTTCTTCTTTACTTTCTCTTTAACATCTTCTCGATGAAGACCATACTTTATCATTTTTCTATGATAGTTCATGTGCTCTTCTTTTGACATTCGTTGTATATTGTCAGGACTATTGTTCAGCTTATTAAAGTCAAGATGATGTTTATCAGAACCATCTTTTTTTGAATACTTGTTTTTCTCTAAGTTATAGTTGTCAGACAAAAGGTGTGTAAATATCCATTTGTTTTTTTTGTTATCGAATATCATTTCATATCCTTTGATGGTTATTCCTTTTCCTATTTCAGAAAACTTTCTTTTTAATGGCATTAAAGAATCATGATTTTTAAGATTCCTCGCTTCTTTGTAGGAACCGTCTCGTAACATAAACTTATGATCGGGCGTACATATTATTTCTTCATCGTTATCTAATATAACCTTTATCACTTCTACGCTTTTTTTAGTTTTCCTTGGATGACTAATTAATTCTACGCCAATTGTTCCGTCATCTTTAACAGTATAACAGTAGTTATTTTTCCCTTGTCTGTCCTCTTTAATCAAATCCTTAAAAGAAAGGTTTCTTCCATCCACTAAAGCAATTTCTGTATCCCCAGAAAAACAGCCCCCGGCTGATTCTCCCTCAACTATATAAAGTTCTGATTCTTCCGGTTTTCTTGTAGAACAATCTGCCAATTTCCCAGGAAGTGATAATCCTTCTAATGCTCCTTTGCGCAGTACTGTTTCTCTCACTGCTCTTGCTGCCTTTCTTGCTTTTGCAGAAAGAATGCACTTACTGATAATCGCTCTTGCGTCTTGCGGATTCCTTTCAAAAAAATCTACTAAGTGTTCTGAAACAAGTGCCTCAGTTACTGGTCTTGCTTCTGCATTTCCCAGTTTTGCTTTTGTCTGTCCTTCAAATTGAGGTTCTCGAATCTTTACAGAGACAACTCCCGTTAACCCTTCTCTAATGTCTTCACCTTTTAAATTATCCTCATTTTCTTTTAAAAGTCCTTCTCTTTTTGCATAATTATTAATTGTTTTTGTTAAAGCAACTCTAAATCCAGTAAGATGCGTTCCTCCCTCTTTTGTGTTAATGTTGTTTGCAAAACTTTCTTCATATATCTCATACTCTTGTGAATATCGAAAAGAAGCCTCGACAAGAACTCCTTCTCTTTCTCCAGTACAATAAAAGACATTGGGGTGAATCGGATCAATTCCTCTTGTTAGATACTTTACATAGGAAGATATTCCTCCCTCAAAATAAAAAGAGTATTTCTTTTCAAGATCTCCTCTCTCATCAACAAAATTAATTTTAATGCCTTTTGTAAGATAAGCTTGCTGCCTCAAGTGACTTATTATTTTTTTTGCATTAAAAGTAACATCTTTAAATATTTCTTTGTCTGGCTGAAAAATAACAGTAGTCCCAGTTTTATTTGTTTTTTCTCCTTTTTTCAAGTTGCCTGTAGGAACACCTCTTTTGTATTCTTGAGAGTGCTTATATCCATCCCTTGATATCTCAACTCTCATCCACTCTGATAACGCACAGACAACCGAAATTCCGACTCCGTGAAGACCTCCTGAGACCTGATAAGCTTTGCTCCCGAACTTTGCACCAGCGTGCAGTGTCGTCATTACCGTTTCAACAGCCGGCCTCCCAGTATCTTTGTGCTTATCGACGGGGATCCCTCTTCCATCATCATTAACTTCTACTTTATCATCCGCATGAAGAATAACTGTTCCCTCTTTCCCGTGGCCTCCCATGAATTCGTCAATAAAGTTATCAACGCACTCCCATATAAGATGATGTAATCCGTCTACATCAGTAGAACCGATATACATCCCCGGTCTCTTTCTTACGGGATCTAATCCTTTTAGAACACTAATGTCTTTTGCACTATACTCTGATTTTTTAGGCATAAATTTAATTTACCTTCTTACTTTGTAATCTGATACTTTTTCTAAACTATTTATAATTTTTTCAAAAATAACATTAACTTCTTCTGATGAAAGTGTTTTATTTTTTGCTTGAAAAGTTAATCGAAAAGCAAAACTTTTCATTCCCTCAGGGATCCCCTTCCCTTCGTAAAAATCAAAAAGCAACACCTCTCTAAGCAAAGGCCCTCCCTCTTTTTTAATCTTATCAGCAATCTCTTTATAGGGAGTACTCTTAGAAACCAGAACTGCTAAATCTCTTATTGAAGAAGGAAATTTCATAATTGGCTGATACTCCTTTATTGTTTTATAATTTTTAACAATCTTATCTAGATCTATCTCGGCAATTGTAAAATTACCCTTTATCTTCATTTTATCCTTAATCCCACGAATCGGTGTTCCCAGTAATCCTACCTCTTCTTTTCCAATAAATATTTTTGCTGTTTTTTTAACATCAAAAACTTCGTCCTCTTCTGTTTTTTTATAAGAAGGGATAATTCCGAAAAGATTATACATAAAAGCATCAATTCTTCCTTTTACCTGATAAAAATTATAAGAAGATATGATCGCAAGCGTTTTTTTCTCTTCGTATTTTTCTTTTCTGCAGAAAACACTGCCTATCTCAAAGATGTTTATCTTCTCGTAGTTTTTCTCGTTTTCCGCAACATTTCTTAAAAGCCCCAAAACAAGAGTTGGTCTTAAATATTTAAACTCTAAACTAACCGGCTTCTCTAGTTCTATTAACTTTTTTCTATCAAAATATAATGAAAGTTCTTCGTTAATAAAGGAATAGTTATAGGATTCATAAAAACCAAACTTTTCCCAAATATCTCTAATTTTATTACAAAAAGAAAAATATCCACCCTTATCTTCTGGAACAATGCTCCTTATCGGATTTTTTGTTTCAATTTTATCATAACCATAAATTCTTCCGATCTCTTCAATGACATCCTCTTTTATAAAAACATCTGTTCTAAAGTAAGGAACCGTGACAAGAAAAGAACTCCCATTTCTTTGTACTTTAAATTCTAAAGCTCTGAGTATTCGTTCAACTTCTTTTAATGCAACATCTTCTCCGAGGAGTTTTCTTACATCTTCTATTTTAAAGTTCACGTTTTTTTCCTTCTGTTTTTCTGGATAGTAATCAACAACTCCTCGTAAAATACTTCCTTTCGCAATACTACCAATCATTAAGGCCGTTCTGTTAATCCCAATTTCAGCCATTTCGGGAGAAATTCCATGTTCAAATCTTAGTGAAGCATCGGTTCTTATCTTTACTTTTTGCGATCCTCTTCTGATCGTTACTGGGTCAAAGTTTGCTGCTTCGATATAAATATTTCTTGTATTCTTGTCCACCTCAGCGACTATTCCTCCTTTAATTCCAGCAATTCCAACTGAAGAAACTTCATCTGAAATAACCAGAATGCTTTCTTGTAGCTCATATCTTTTTTCATCAAGAGTAACTATTTTTTCTCTTTTTTTCGCATACCGTACAAAAATCTTGTCTCCTTCTAGTTTATCCGCATCAAAAACATGAAGCGGCTGTCCAGTTTCAAGCATCACATAATTTGCAATATCCACAACATTATTAATCGGGTTTATTCCACAAGCTTTAAGTATCTTTTGAAGATACTGGGGAGATTCTTCAACTTTTACATCAGAGATTCCTTTTAACATATATCGAGAACATCCCCCTTTAACTTCCACTTTCACTTTATCGTTAATATTTTCTCCGTTTTCTTTAATCTTTACGTCTTTAATTTCCAGTTTTTTCCCAGTAATTGCTCCTATTTCCCGTGCAACACCAAGATGAGAAAAACAATCTCCTGCTCTACTTGATAAGATATCTATATCCAGCACATAATCATCTCCGACTTTTTCTACCGCCTCTACTTCGAAAAAGTGCATCATCAATAAATCTGCCAGCTCATCTGCCGGGAGGATTTTATCTTTGAAAAATGATTGTAGAAAGTTATAAGAAAATTTCATATTAAAACTGCTTTAAAAACCTAATGTCCCCTCCATAAAAAAGACGGATATCATCAATTTTATGCTCAATCATCGCAATACGATCAAGCCCACAACCAAAAGCAAATCCACTATACTTTTCCGGATCTACTTTAGCGCTTTCTAAAACATTTGGATGAACCATCCCTGCCCCCATGATTTCAATCCAGCCTGTTTTTTGACACACTGAGCACCCTTTTTTATTACAAATTGAACAACTAACATCTACCTCAAAGGACGGCTCTGTGAATGGGAAATAAGATGGTCTTAGTCTAATCTCTGTATTTGTTTCGAGAAGTTCTCGGAAAAAAAACCCAATAACCGCTTTAAAGTTAGCGACCGAAACATCCTCCCCAACCATCAATCCTTCAAGCTGATAAAAATTTATTTCGTGAGAACTGTCTGTTGCTTCGTTGCGAAAAACTCTACCAGGAACAATAATTCTAAACGGCGGCTTTCTCTTTTCCATATAGCGCACCTGAACAGGAGAAGTGTGTGTTCTCATTAACATCTTTTCCTTGAAAGAAAGAACCTCTCTTTCTTTTTGTTTTATAAAGAGAGTGTCCTGCATCTCTCTTACCGGATGATCGGGTTTAAAGTTTAATGCATCAAAGTTGTACCACTCATTCTCAAGTTCAGGGCCTTCGGCAATGACAAACCCCATTTTTGAAAAAATAGCCTCACATCTTTTCTGAAGTTTCGTTAAGGGATGAGTATTTCCCTCTTCCTCAAAATCCCCCGGAAAGGTAATATCAAAGAAATCTTCTTGATTCTCCTTATTATCTTTCAATTCCTTTATTTTCTCTAAAATAAACTTTCTTAGATTATTGGCTTCTTTTCCAATTTCTGTTCTTTTCTCTCCTTTTAAATTTTTAATCAAAGAAAAAACAGAGGAGAGATCTTCCTCTATAAAATTTTTACAGATTTTTCTCTTCTTTTCGGTATCTTTTTCTCCTTCGATCTCTTTTAGAAACCTTTCTTTAATCTTGTAAACTTCTTCAACTGTCATAGTCTTATTCTAGCTTAAAAAAAATAGAAAATCAAATCCTTTTTTACGACAAAAACGCACTTTAAAATGCGTTTTGTTTGCGCAGGCGATGGGATTTGAACCCACGATCTCCTCCGTGACAGGGAGGCGCTTTAAGCCGGACTAAGCTACGCCTGCAGGTGTTTTGTGCCGGTGGAGGGACTTGAACCCCCGACCTAATGCTTATGATGCATCCGCTCTAACCAGACTGAGCTACACCGGCAAGA
>CAYQSS010000039.1:0-4415 GCA_964420305.1 uncultured Candidatus Saccharibacteria bacterium
AAACAGTAAAGAAGGCTGCACCAAAAAAGAAAGCTGTTAAAAAAACAGTAAAGAAAAAAACTACTGCTAAAAAAACAGTAAAGAAGGCTGCACCAAAAAAGAAAGCAGCACCAAAGAAAAAAGCTGTTAAAAAAACAGTAAAGAAGAAAAAATAAAAGAAATTAATTTCTTTCCCCCGTCAATTTTTGACGGGGTTTTTTATTGGGAGTTATTTTCTTCAATGACAATCCTCACCATAACGGTACGTGTAGAATCTTTATGGATTTTATAAGATTCTGGAAGGAGCACTTTAGTTTCTATTTCTTTTGTTTCTTCCATCTCGCTAATGTTGATAGTTTCTGTAAAAATTGTTTGAGAAGATTTTTCTTCTTTGGGTATCAAAACTTTTATTTTATTTGGAGAAACGGATACCTCTTTTATTTTTCCATTTTGGATGTTGTTTTCTATATCAAGCTCTACGGGGAGTTCCTCAATTCTGTATTCTTGTGCTTCTACTTCTATTACCGAGGGGTTAATGTTTACAATAGAAACATTGAAAGGGTGAATAATATTGCTTCTGTTTAACTCTATTTCGTTTATTCCAGATTCTATCTTATCTCCTTGAATATTAATTCTTATTGCATCGGAAGGAAGAGCACTTAAAGAGTTTTGGCCACGCGCAGAAAGTGTGATAGTAACTGTTTCAGGAGTAGTGCTTTCAATTATTTTTTCTTCAGATATGTTTGTATAACTTATCGGGATATTGAAGTCTCTTTGTACAATTTCTGCTTGGAAGACGATAAAAAACCAAGCAAGACAAGCAATAATTACGGCCGCTATCTTTTCTAATCCTCTTTTTTTGAACAAATCTTTTAAAAAGTTTCCCGGTTTTTCTGGGAACTTCTCTTTATAATACTGGTTAAGATGTTTTTCTAGCTCTTGTGTGTCTTTTAATGTTTTCATCTTGCCATTTTTGGCGATTGAAATTTCTCCTCGTTCTTCAGATACCACAATTGCCAGAACATCCGCTCTTTCAGATATTCCAATTGCCGCGCTATGACGTGTTCCTCTTTCTTTAATTTGTTTTAAGTTTTCAGAAAGAGGAAGGTGAACTCCAAATTTTAAAACACGGTCTTTGCTGATAATCACTGCACCATCATGACCAGCAGAATCAGGGTCAAAGATACTTTCAAGAAGTGGAGCAGTAACAACACCGTCTAAAATATTCCCTCCTCTTGTATGTCTTTCAATTATTTCTTTTCCGGGGATGATAATTAACGCACCGTGCTTTTTGCGCATTAAATTTGACGTCGCTTGAACAATTGAAAAAATTGTAGATGAAAAAGCAATAAGAGATCTGCTTTTTATTCTTCTTGTTCCAGTTGTTGCGATTAGTTCAAAAGATCTTTTTAATTCGTCTTGAAAAACAATAACAAGAACGACAATAAAAATACTAAAAAAAGATTGTAGTATAATGGCGGTGATATAGAGGTGAAAAGTTTTTGCTAAAATATAGACAATTCCCAAAACAGAGATTCCGATAAAAGCCGCAAGAGATCTAGTCTGTTTTAAAAAGAGAATAGCGATATAGGAAAAGATTGTGATAATAGCAACATCTAGAAGGTCTGTTAAGTATACATTGCTACCAAAATTTACATTGAAAACTTGGAAATCCATAGTGTAAGAAAAATTGTTAAAACCCTTTTCATTATATAGTTCATATTTTATTTGTCAAAAAAAGGATATTTTGTTAAAATTAAGCTGTAAAAAATAGAAAAATGGAAGAAAAAAAATTAATTCGCTATGGTTCCTTTTTGCGCAAAAAGGCAAAGAGTGCAACTTTTGGAGAAAAAACAGACAAACTTATAGAAGAGATGAAAAGAATACTTCATGAAAATGAAGGAGTTGGTCTTGCCGCACCGCAAATTAGAGTTTCAGAAAGAGTTATTGTCATTGATACTGGCAAAGAATCTTTTTCTTTATTAAATCCAAAAATAACAGAAGAAAGTGAAGAAAAAATAACGACAAAAGAAGGATGCCTCAGCTTAAGAGGTATTTGGCTTGATGTTACAAGATCAAAAAGGGTAAAAGTAGAAGCAGAAAATCAAAAAGGAGAGAAAATAGTAATTGATGCAGAGGGTTTTTTGGCAGTAGTTTTTCAACATGAAATAGATCACCTTAATGGAAAACTTTTTATTGACAGGGTAGGTTTTATTGAAAAAATGAAAGCACTTTTTGCGTATTATTTTAAAAATGAAAAGTCTTGCTGAAAACCTAAAAGGAAAAGGTTTTTTAAAAAGAAAAGATATTTATGATGCCTTTTTAAAGATAGATCGCGTGGATTTTGTTCCTGAAAATTATAAAAGTTACGCATACAAAGACGTCCCTCTTGCAATTGGCAGTAATCAAACAATTTCACAACCACAGGTTGTTGTTTTTATGTTAGAGCTTTTAGATCCCAAAGAAGGACAAAAGATACTTGATATCGGGTTTGGGTCTGGATGGACGACCGTATTACTTGCAGAGATTGTAAAAGAAGGTAAAGTTATTGCTATTGAGAGGATTGCAGAAATTTATAACTTTGGAAAAAAGAATATAGAGAAATATAATTTTTTGGAAAAAGGAACGATTAAACTTTTTTTAAAAGACGGACGAGAAGGGGAGAAGAGTGAAGCTCCTTATGATCGCATACTTATTTCTGCAGCGGATAAAAGCAAAAAAATTGTTTTTAAACTTGGGAAACAGTTAAAAGACGGAGGAAGAATTGTTGTTCCAATAGATTCTTCAATTTTTCTTTTTATAAAAGAAGGAAAAAAATTTAAGTATAAAGAATATCCGGGATTTTTATTTGTACCACTTCAATGATTAAAAAAATTATTATTATAAAATTAATTTTATTATTTTTTTTAACTCTTTTTTTCTATTGGGGGATATACATTCCAAAAGATAAAGCTGACGGAGAAATTTTTTTTATTGTCAAAACAGGGGACAGCCTTTCTTCGATTGCTAAGAACTTGGAGAAAGAAGAAATTATTAAAGCAGATTATTTTTTTATTCTCTCTGGTCTTTTAAGTAATAAAGGAAAAAGTTTAAAACCAGGCAATTATAAGCTTTCTTCTTCAATGAGCGTTTATGAAATATTAGAAAAAATTGCTTCTGCTGGTGGAGAGAGGATAGTTATTATCGAAGGATGGAGTTTGCGAGATATCGCTAAACATTTAGAAAAAAACGGATACGGGAGCGAAGAGGATTTTTATCGTTTAGCGGGAAAGCCACCCTTTTTTGATGGAGAAAGATTGATTGAACACCAAAAATCGGAGATCCACTTTATTAAAGATCAAGAAGAGCTTTCACTTGAAGGATTCCTTTTTCCAGACACCTATCTAATATCCCCTGGGACTCCGATGGAAGACATTATCTCTACTTTTCTTCTAAACTTTGAAAATAAAATTGATGGGGAAATAGAAAAGATGATAGCAGAAAAAGAAACAACACTCTTTAAAACTATTATTATCGCATCTTTGCTTGAGAAAGAGGTTCCTTCTTTTAAAGACAAAAGGATAGTTGCTGGGATTATTGAAAAAAGACTAGAAAAAGGAATGCGTTTACAAATTGACGCAACGGTATCTTATCTTACTGGGAAAAAGTCTGTGCAAGTTCCTGTTACAGAAACGAAAATAACTTCTTTGTACAACACATACTTTGTAAAAGGTCTTCCCTTAGGACCGATATGTAATCCAGGGATAGAAAGTATTAGGGCTGCACTCTCTCCAGAAGAGACAGATTATCTCTATTATCTTTCTAAACCAAACGGAGAGACTGTTTTTAGCAAGACGTTTCAGGATCATGTCGCTGCAAAAAATAGATACTTAAAATAATGAAAATACTTTTAGTTGTTGCTCCACATAACTTTCGAGACGAAGAGTATTTTATACCGCGAGATATTTTTCTTAAAAATGGGTTTGAAGTTTTTACAGCGAGTATAAAGAAAGAAACTGCTGACGGTATTTACGGAGGAGAGGCGAGAGTAGATTTTTTGATTGAAGATATAAAAGTAGATGATTATAGGGCAATCGTTTTTGTTGGAGGAGAAGGAGCGATGAAATATCTTGATAGCGAAGAAGTCTATCTGTTCATTAGAAAAATCCCCGCAAGTATTATTTTGTCGGCAATATGTATAGCACCATTAATACTTCTAAACGCAGGAGTCTTAAAAAATAGAAAAGTTACTGTTTGGAGTTCACCCCTTGAGAGAACACCGATCAAAATGATTGAAGAAGAAGCTTTTTATCTTGAAGAAGAGGTTGTTTGTGATGAAAATATTATTACCGCAAAGGGACCAGAAGCGGCAGAAAAATTTACTTATAAAATAATAGAAAGTTGCATAAGTTCAAACACATTCTGGACTCTTTAGAGAGCTAGAGTGTTATGCAGAT
>CAYQSS010000040.1:0-4093 GCA_964420305.1 uncultured Candidatus Saccharibacteria bacterium
TTTTAGAAGAACATAAATTAATATAAAAATGGCTGATTTTTTTTACCTAATTATATATAGACCACTATTTAACTTACTTATTTTTCTATACTCTACAATTCCCTTTTTTGATTTAGGGATAGCAGTTATTATTCTAACTCTTCTTATAAAAACAATTCTTTATCCTTTAGGGATAAAGGCTGCAAGATCTCAAAAGGAGATGGAGGAAATTCAGCCGGAAATAAAAAGAATTCAAGAGAAGTATAAGGATGAGAAAGAAAAACAAGCAAAGCTCATAATGGACCTTTATAAAACAAAAAAAGTAAATCCTTTCTCGGGAATGTTTTCTTTATTTATCCAATTACCGGTTCTGGTCTCTCTTTTTCAGATATTTAAAAGAGGACTTGAAGCAGAAGAGATGAAGCACCTCTATTCTTTTATTAATCCTCCAGGAGTAATAAACTACAATTTTTTAGGGATTCTCGATCTTTCTTCTCCCAATATTGTCCTTGCAATCCTCGCAGGTGCTGGTCAGTATCTCCAGATGAAAATGACGATGAAAAAAAAGAAGGAAGGAGAAAAACAAGATACAGCGAAGGCAATACAATCTCAAATGGTTCTTTTTCTTCCTGGATTTACTTTTTTTATTCTTCTTAGTCTTCCATCAGTCATCGGTCTTTACTGGGTAGTAACGGTTGCTTTTTCTGTCTTCCAGCAGTATATTATTAAAAAAGAAGATGGAAGAGATAAAAAAGACAATTAAAGAAATCTTTTATTTTATTGATGAAGATATCAGGGTTGATTTTTCTTTTAAAGAGGAGAGAGTTTTGCTGGTTGATGTGAAGATGAAAGATCCTCAAATTTTAATAGGAGAAAAAGGGCAAACGTTAAGTGAAACAGAAAAGCTTTTAAAAATTGTTGTAAGGAAAAAAACAAAAGAGCCTCTTTTTTTAAATTTGGATATCAATGATTATAAAAAAAGAAAAGCAGATTATCTAAGAGACATTGCTCTTGATGCAGCAGATGAAGTTTCTTTACTCGGAGGAGAAAAGAAGTTTCCACCAATGTCGTCTTTTGAGAGAAGAATTATTCATACTGCCCTATCTAAAAGAGAAGATGTTATTACAGAGAGTGAGGGAGAAGACTTAGAGAGAAGAGTGGTTATCAGGAAAAAATAAATTATCTAAAAAGAGGAAAGACTGCGTAGTGTGTACTACAAGACTCATAAGCGGCGAAAAAAGGAACAACGTGGATAGGATTACATTTATTCATGTGATGTTCTTTTAAGTCTGGAATGGGTTTGGAGTCAAGAAAAACTCCACAACCGTTTTCGGTTGTCTCCCAACTATCTCCAGAAGCTAGAATTACGCCGTATTTACCCTCTATATCGACTGACCAGACTCCTTGGATTGAAAGTGGGGAAAAGCTCATACTAGACGTGCTAAGTGGCTGAGAAGGGTAATTTTCGTTAAAATCAGGCCTTATATAAGCGGTTACTTTCCCTTCTACTAAGGGAACGGGCCTTACTTGGATAATACTTACTGAACTTACTCCTTCCGGAACCTGAAAATCCTTCGGTTCAACATCATCATTGATAAACATTGCGCAGCGTCCTCTGAAAGAAGGAAGTTCGTGTAATACTACTGCATAATAATATCCTGCAAGATCTCCACTACTATCAAGATGATTTGCGATGCGAATGGATTTGACATCAAACTCTTCTAAATTTCTATTGGCACGACTTATTCTAAAGACATCTTCTTTAAACTCTTCTTCGTCTTCAGGAACATAATTTAATTGGGAAAGATAAATTCCTGGAGGATAGGGTTGTTCTACCTCAACAACCTCTAAATGATCCATTTTAATTAACTGTGGATTCAAAGATTTTAAAAATAAAGAAGAAGAAAGAATGATTATTAATCCAAAGATGGCTCCTCCGATACGGTCTCTTCCGTCTTTTATCTTCGCGGGATCTCCTTTTGCAGTAAGCCAGGACATGCCACCTCGGATTAGAGAGAAAACAGTTATGGCCGCAGAAAGAGCAATTAAGAAATAGGCCATATATCTTACATATTCAGGGAATCCCTCTCCTTCAACATAAACCGGCTTTAACTCCTGGATTTCGGGGTAATCTACCTCAAAATATTTTTCATTTTCTTGTGCAGAAAGAAAACCGACAGTAAAAAAGAGAAAGATAATTATTAAAAGTATTTGTTTTTTCATTTTATTGTTCTTTAGAATCCGTACAACAGAACCAATTAAAGTCACTGGTGTTGATACGAAAATCATCTTTAATGGTTTTTGTATATCGTTTAAAGTTATTTTCTTCTGCTATTGGTCCAAAGAAAGGGAGCCTTCCTGCTCGTGTTCCTTCTAGTACCTCTTCAACATGTTCTGGTCTGGTAATACACTCATCGAAAGAGTATCTAGAGTAGTTAAGTTTTCTGGTAATTAGTTCATGTTTGGTTATTAGTTTACTACCTCCATTAGAACAGAGAACTAGCTCCTCGTCATTTCTGATATCCTCGTTTAAGTCATCACAGAGCTCTTCAGTCGGAGTATTAAAATGGCCATCAGTTAAAAGCTTGATATGGGCGGCAATTTCTCTTAATTTCTGCCTTGTCTTTGCAACGTCGTTGTGTGCTGCTCTTATTGCTCCCAGATCACAAGTAAGAGTACATCCTCCACAGTATGGTGGGATACATTCACAGCAGTCTCCAGCACAAGGGCAACTACACGGCCGAGATAATTCGTTCATCAGCTGTTGTTGTTGGATTAATCTTTCTCCTTCTGAGATATAATAGTCTATTGTGTCTAAAAGCTCTACTAAGTGGTCCCAGGTAAGCTCAAATGTTTCTCCAACGGGTATTTCCATTCCACAGACAAGCAGATCTGACGCTGGTTGCGCATCAGGATTAACTAAGAGAGGAGTGACATCCGAGGTTATTCCTAAAAGATCTAATATTTCAATAAGTCTTTCTTCTGTTAAGCTTTCAACCTTAATATTATTTTCATTAAGATATTCAAAAAGAACATCCATGTCTGTTTTTGCGGAAGCTTCTTGAGGACACATTTTTTGCAGGATACCCGCGAAGACAGATGATTTTATAGTAAGAGTAGGAATATTAGAAGCATAATAATCAATATCAATATATGAGGCAGGATCTACCTGTGTTCCAGTATGAATTGCATAAGGGTAGTGGACATCCTCTCTTACTTCATAATGGAGATGATATCCAGTGCTTCTTCCTGTTGTTCCCATTCCAGCAATATGTTGTCCACGGGTAACAACGTCTCCTCTTTTTACCATAAAGGAGTTTGGCTCAAGATGTCCGTAGTAAGTAACAAGATCACTGTTAAGACCATCTATTTCACTTGCCTTATGATAAATGATAATTAATTTTCCATAACCAGTTGTTTTTGTTCCCATCCATCCAGCAAAGACAACCTCACCAGCTTCAGCGGCATAAATAGGGCTATAGCGTGGTCCGGCAAGATCGAGCCCGTGATGCATAACTCTTTCTCTTGTGAAGGGGTCATACCTCCAGCCAAAAGGACTAGTAATTCTTGTTCTTTCAGGATTAGTCGGGAGATAAAGCTTGTTTCCATAATCAGGAGGAGGGGGAGGCATTTTTCGAGGGATGCCAATAAGACTTCCGGCATCTTGGATTCCTTCTTCTTTAGCAGAGAGTGCCATTCGAGTTGCATCGCTAACTATCTTTTTTGCCAAAGGATCTCTTAAATAGAATGTTGCTGGGTCATTTTCCTCAATTATTTTTTCATCAAACTTAATACGATAGAGAGTGTTATTAAGCCACTGAGTCCAATCCCAATAATATTCTCCAATTTCTGTTCTCTCTTCTGCAGTTCTGATAGCTATTTCTTTTCTTTCATAATAACGACGATAAAAAAGCAAAGAGTTATAATTTGTTAGGTGTTGTGCACCAAGACTTTTTATCATCATTGCCTTATACAATTGAAAAAGATCTTCTTTAATAGGTTCTTTGGTTTCAAGTAATTTTTGTAGTTTTTCTAAAAAGATAGGGAAGTAACTTTCTATTTCTGCTATCTTGGCCTGCACTGCAGGAGCAATATCTGGACAAGGAGGACAGCA
>CAYQSS010000041.1:0-4055 GCA_964420305.1 uncultured Candidatus Saccharibacteria bacterium
TATCAGAATATGAAAAAAAGAACTTATATAAAGGAATTATCAGGTAAAAAAGGAGACAAAGTAACTATCTACGGCTGGATTAATACCAGGCGGGATCAAGGAAAGATGATTTTCTTGGATTTTCGCGATACAACCGGAGTTGTACAAGGAGTCATTCTCCCAAATAGTGATGCTCTAGAGACAGGGAAAGATCTTCGAGAAGAGTTTGTAGTAGAGGTTGAGGGGATGGTGAATGCGCGGCCTGAAAAGAATATTAAAAAAGATGCTTTAAACGGAGACATAGAGTTGGAGGTTTTAAAGATTGTAATTTTAAATGAATCACAAGTTCCACCGTTTCCTCTTGAAGGTGATACACGGAAAATTGATGAACTAAGTCGCTTGCGTTATCGCTATCTTGATATGAGAAGTGAGAGAATGAGAAAGAATATTCTTAATCGATCTAGGATGCAGCATTTTATAAGGAACTTTTTACATAATGAAGGATTTACTGAAATAGAAACCCCACTTCTTTCTGCACCAACTCCAGAAGGAGCAAGATCTTTTGTTGTGCCAAGCAGAATCTATAAAGGAGAGTTTTATTCACTTCCTCAATCTCCTCAGCAGTATAAACAACTTCTGATGGTTGGTGGTTTTGAAAAGTATTTCCAATTTGCAAAGTGTATGCGTGATGAAGATACAAGGGGTGACAGACAACCAGAGTTTACTCAGCTTGATATGGAGATGTCTTTTGTTACAGAAGAAGATGTAATTCAAATAAACGAAAAGCTTTTGATTGAAACTGTAAAAAACTGTTATCCTGAAAAGAAAATTCAACAGATTCCTTTTCCAAGGATGTCCTATAAAGAAGCGATGGAGAAGTATAAAACTGATCGGCCGGATATAAGAGAGGATAAAAACGACCCAGACCTTTTAGCGTTTTTATGGATTGTTGATTTTCCGATGTTTGAAAAGACAGGGGAAGATAACTTTGACAATACGGGTGAGTGGACCTTTACTCACAATCCGTTTTCAAAACCTCGTGATGAGTTTTTAGAAGATTTTATGCAAAAGAAGAACATTGAAGACATTTTAACAACCCAGTATGATATTACTCTAAATGGGCTTGAAATCGGCGGAGGAAGCATTAGAAACCATAAAAAGGAGGCTCTGCAGAAGACATTTGAGATTATGGGTTACGACAAAGAGAGAATTAAAAGTAACTTTGGACACATATTAGAGGCATTGGAATTTGGAGCACCGCCACACGGCGGTATTGCCTGGGGCTTTGATAGATTGATGATGATTTTAGAAGAAGAGCCGAATATAAGGGAAGTTATTCCTTTTGCTAAAACTGGTGATGGAAGAGACATGATGATGGATGCACCAACAGACATCTCTAAGAAGCAAAAAAAAGAGCTAGGACTCAATTAAATAATCTTATTTCTTTTCTTTTGTTAAAGAAGTAATCTCTTGGATCTTTTTCCCAACTTGGAAAAGGTTTGGTTCTTTCATTCCTATCTTAAAGAGGTTTTCTATCAGATCTCCTCCCGCATATCCGGCAATTATCGCAAAAGAAACTGGGGCGGTATCAATTTCTAAAAAAAGATGAGCTACATCTTTTAATACCCAAGCTGACACATATCCAATAAATCCTGAAAGAAGAACAGACCCCATAAAGTAATAGGGTCTTATTTCTACATCTTTATAGGAAGTGATGTATTTGACGAGGCCTACTCCTCCTCGGAGTACTCCTCCTATAAACCCAGCAATTAAAAAAGACATATTATTTTTATTTAAGATTATTAATTACTTCTAGATATTTTTTAATAACGATTTTTTCGTCAAATTCTTTTATCATTTTTTCTCTTAGTTTTTTTCCTAAAGCCTCTCTTTCTTTATTATCCATCTTTATCATTCTAATCATCTTTTCTCTTAGGTCAGCAATATCTTTGGGTTTTATTAGAAAGTTATCTAATATTCCTTCTACAAGATCTTTACATCCAGGAATATTGGTTGTAATAACCACCCTTTCCATAGAAAGTGCTTCAAGAAGTGAACGAGGAAGACCTTCTTTATAAGAGGGGAGAACGATACAGTTGCTTTTGCAGATAAACTTTCTTATATCTTCTACTTCTTCATAATAATCAATAATATTTTCCTCTCTCCATTTATCGACTTCTTTCTTTTTAATAGCAGAAGGGTTTTCATTATCTGTTTTCCCTACTAAGATTAGCTTTGAAGGATATTTTTCTTTTATTGATTTAAAAGCGTTAATAAGTTCTATAATTCCTTTTTCTTTTAATATTCTTCCGGTATAGAGAAAAGTAAACTTTTTTGAATCTTCTTTGCAATCTGTGGGGAGAAAGAGTTCAGTGTTAATTCCTTCTCCGGGGAGAAGAGCTGTTTTTTCTTTTTCCACTATCTTATTTTCAAGAAAAAAGTCCAAATCACTTTTATTTAAAAAGAATGTTTTTTCTGCGAATTTGAAAGATACTTTGTATAGTTTTTTTACTAAGAAAGAAAGTATTCCTTTTTTAATAAAGACATGACCCATCCCAGTTACAACATTTACGCTTTTTATCTTGGCAAGCTTTGCGGCGATAGTTCCGTAGATATTTGGTTTAATTGTGTAGTGAATAACTAAATCAGGATTTCCTCTTTTATATATTTTATAAAAATCAAAGATTAACTTTAAATCTTTTAAAGGATTTTTCCCTCTTCTGTCAATATTTATCTCATGAAAAGTAAAGTCTTTTTCTAATCTTTCTGTATAACTATCTTTTTTTGCACAAAAAGAAACATCAAATCCTTCTTTTTGTAGAGCGTTCATTAATCCGTGTCTAAACTTATAGACAGACCAAGAGGTATTAGATGTTAATAGAATTTTGTTTTTCATTTTCGAGCAACGATATTATATATTCCTCCAAAATATCTTAAGAAACAATGTTTATTAATTTTTTCTTCTATTTTTTGAATTTTTTCAATGCTTTTTTCGTTTTTGAAAAAGGGTGGTGGGAAAAATAGGCTAGAGGCAGATTTAATATCTTCAAACCCAATTTCTTTGAGCTTTTTCCTTAATTTAAAAGGATTTAATAAATTTTCATTACCGTCTTTTATGATTTTTCCAGTTTGCGGATGCTTTTTTTCTACTGGTTTTCTAACTATTTTTTTTGTATTTTTTATAACTTGGACTTGGATGAAAGGATTAAGAGAATTAGTGTCTGAAATAAACAATGTTCCATCTTTCTTTAACATTGAATAAGATTGTTTTAGAAAGCTTTCAGGAGGATAGATATGGGAGATCGATTCCATTACCCAAATAATGTCAAAATAATTTTCTTTTCTAATGTCAAAAATACTTACTGCTTTAAAATCAATATTAAGAACCTTATTTAGTTTTTTTTCGTAATAAGATTTTCTTTTTTTTGCTTTTCCTACAAAATCTTGATTCACATCAATGCCAATGACGCTTCCTCCCATTATAGAAAAAAATATTGATTCAGTACCTAATCCACATCCCGCATCTAATATTTTCACATCATCTTTCAAATATTTTTCAATTGTTGTTAGGCGATTTATCCAATTGTTAAAGTAAAACCATTTTTTTTCTGGCTTCCTAACTATATTGCGATAATATTTTTTTAGTTCATCAGAATTTGATGTAAATATTTCTTCCTGTAATAAGGTATAAAAATTATGAAGATTTAAAATATTTTTATTCATTTTTGTTGTTTTAATGCTCCTTTTATCATTCCGAGACCAGACACAGGCTTTCCTGTCAAAAATTGCCTTAGTATCCAACCGACATTTGCCCAAAAAAACCATAAATAATTTTTAATATTTTTTTGACAGTGGTTCTTAAAAATAATTTTTCTATTATACGCGTCTTTAAAGCCTATTAAAAAACTATTTTCTCTAGATGTTTTACTTCGTTTGTGAAAAACTTTAGCACTTGGCTCTATTATAAAGTGATATCCCATGTTTTTAGACCTTAAGCAGAAATCAATATCTTCATTTGCTGTTCTTCCTCCGCTAAATGTTGCGAATTCTCCAACTTTTTTTAATAGTGATTTTCT
>CAYQSS010000042.1:0-3905 GCA_964420305.1 uncultured Candidatus Saccharibacteria bacterium
TATCGGGGACAACACTAAACCCCATAAAACTCTCGTTGATATCTGGAGGAAGAACTTCAAGTCCCATCTTCTTGCAGTCGTTAATTAGAAATCCAATTCTTTCGGTATCGTTTTGATCTGCGGTGAGGAGAGAAGACATAAACTCTTTTGGGTGGTGAGACTTTAGATATGCAGTTTGGTAAGCAATCTGAGCATAAGCTGCTGCGTGACTCTTGTTGAAGGAGTATTGTGCAAAAGGTTCAATCCAACTCCAAAGCTTTTCACCGATTTCTTTTTCTATTCCGTTTTTCTCAATGCCACTTATAAACTTTTCTTTTTGGCTCTGAAGCAGTTTTTCTATTTTTTTACCAATAGCCTTTCTTAGTACATCTGCTTCTTCTAATGTGAATCCTGCAAGATCTACGGCAATTTTCATCACCTGTTCCTGATAAACACAAACTCCATAGGTTGGTTTCAAAATTGGTTTTAACCTTTCGTGCAAATAGGTTATTTCTTTTTTACCGTGCTTTCTCTCAATGTAATCGGGAATAAACTTTATTGGACCTGGACGGTAAAGTGAGACCATAGCAATAATCTCTTCGATGTTGTTTGGCTTTAACTGTTTTAGATATCTTTGCATTCCTCCCGACTCAAGTTGAAAAACCCCAACTGACTTTCCTTCTTGGAGAAGCTTAAATGCCTTTTTATCATCAAGCGGAATGCTTTCAATATCAATATTTTTTTTATGGATTGCGTATATTTTCTTTAGGGTGTCTTCTATAATAGTTAAGTTTTTAAGTCCCAAGAGATCCATCTTTAAAAGACCCAAGTCCTCGATGTACCCCATTGCATACTGGGTAACAACGCCTGTTTCACTTTGCGTTGGATGTTGTAGTGGGACAAGGTCATCTAATGATCTGTCAGAAATCACAACTCCGCACGCGTGAGTTGAGGCATGTCTTACTACGCCTTCTAACTTTTCTGCATGAGTAATCAGTTTTCTTGCCTCTTCGTCTGTATCATATATTTGTCTGAACTCGGGAATGTTTTCACGAGTTTCTTTCAAATTGGAACCAAAAGGAATCATTTTTGCAATCTTGTCACAGTAAGAGTAAGGATATCCGAGAGCTCTCCCAACATCTCTTATTGCTGCGCGGGCTGCCATCGTTCCGAAAGTAATAATTTGTGCAACTCTGTCTTCTCCATATTTTTCTGCAATGTAGGAGATAACTTCATCTCTCCTTCTATCTGCAAAATCAAGATCGATATCAGGAAGAGATACTTTTGCTCTTCCAGGATTTAAAAATCTTTCAAAAATAAGTCCGTAATGAAGTGGGTCGATGTTAGTTATCCCTAAAAGATAAGCCATGATTGATCCTCCAGCACTCCCTCTCCCAGGACCAACAACGATTTTGTTTTCTTTTGCCCAATTTACAAAGTCTTGAACGATTAAAAAGTAAGAAGAAAGCTTTGCACCGAAAATAACATCAAGCTCCATCTCTAGTCTTTCTTTAGCTTCTTTCTCTTTTTCTTTTGGATATCTTTTTTCAATTCCTTTTAGACAAAGCTCTTTTAACTTTTCATCAACTGTTTTTCCGTTATCAAGTGGGAAGTGGGGGAGAATAATTTTTCCAAGCGGGAGTTCAATATTACACATCTTGTTTATTTTTTCGGTGTTTTCTATTGCCTCGGGGGTGTCTTTAAAAAGTTCTTTCATTTCTTCCGGCACACGCATCGAAAAATCATCATCAGTCATTGTTAATCTTTCTTTATTGTTTACATCTGTTCCGGTGCCGATAGCCATTAGAATGTCTTGTGTTTCTGCATCTTCTTTTTCTAAATAGTGTGAATCACACGTAGCAACGAGAGGAATACCGGTTTCTCTTGATATCTTTATCAGCTCATCGTTGACTATTTTTTGTTCGGGGATGTTTGGGTGGTGTTGTATTTCTAAATAAAAACTGTCTTTTTCAAAAAGATTTTTATAGTAAAGAGCGAGAGCTTTTGCTTCCTCTTTTTTATTTGCAAGAATTAAACGAGGAATCTTACCTTGAATGCAAGCAGTTAGTGCGATAAGCCCTTCGGTGTGGGTTCTTAATAAATCTTCATCAATCCTTGGTTTGTAGTAGAACCCCTGAAGATGAGCTTTAGTCACCAAACGTACTAAGTTCTGATATCCTTTCATGTTCTTGGCAAGAAGAATCATGTGATAAGACTTGTTATCAACATTTGGTCTTTTGTCGGTCATTTTCTCGGTGGCCACATATATCTCTGTTCCGATAATCGGCTTTATCCCAGCATCTTTTGCTTTTTTATAGAACTCTATTGCTCCGTATAATGCTCCGTGATCGGTAAGTGCAACGGCGTCCATTCCGTTTTCTTTAACATAATTTATAAGTTTCCCTATTTTAGGTAGCCCGTCTAAAAGGCTATATTCGCTATGAACGTGAAGGTGTGTAAAAGGCATCTGTTTAAAAATTAATATGTTATAATTCTATATCATTCTAAAGGATATGGCAAAAAAGAAAATTATTGGTCTTGATGAAGTGGGAAGAGGACCCTTAGCAGGTCCTGTTGTTGCCGCTGGAGTAAAGATATTAGATTATAACAAATTTAAAAAGAAGGATTTTCCCTTTCTGGGGTATTCTTCTCTTGATTCTAAGAAACTCTCTTTTAAAAAAAGAGAAGAAATTTACAACCTAATTACTAAAGTTTCTTTTATTGAGCATGCCGTTACTATGGTTTCTGAAAAAGTAATTGATAAGATAAATATATTAGAAGCAACAAAACTTGCGATGAAAAGAGTAGTAGAAAAAATGAATTGCAAGGATTCATTAGTAGTTATTGATGGAAACTTTAAGATAGATGTTACTTGCAAACAAGAGTCAGTTATAAGGGCCGATGAGAGTGTTTTAGAGTGTTCTTTGGCTTCAATTATTGCCAAAGTAAGTCGTGATAGGCTGATGATAAAGTATCATAAAAAATATCCCCTATATCATTTTGACAAACACAAAGGATACGGAACAAAGCTTCATCGAGAAATGATTAAAAAATACGGGATTTGTCTAATCCATCGCAAGTCTTTTCGTCTTTAAAATATCTTACAAAGAATAACAGCTATTGATTAAATTTCGGTTTTTTGATATAGTTTAGCACGTAATTTAAGAAAAATATGGCAGTACCAAAGCAAAGAAAGACAAAATCAAGAAGAAATCAAAGAAGAATGCATATTCACCTGGATAAGCCAAGTCTTGTTGTTTGTCCGCAGTGCAAGGAGAAAAAGCTAATGCATACAGTTTGCAAAGCTTGTGGGTATTATAAAGATAGGGAGGTGATTGATGTTCTAAAAGATAAAAAAGGAAAAGAAGTTTCGGAAAAAAAGAAGCCTCTTAATATGGAGTCTTTGTCTAAAAAAGAAAAATAATCTCTATGTCCTCTAGGCACCTAGCACGTTCAATTTCACTTCAATCCCTTTATGAGTGGGATTTTAATAATCTAGACAAAGATAAAATAAAGGGAGTTATTGAAAAGAATATCGAAGACAACAAAGAAAAGATTAAAGATAAGGACTTTATCTTCACATTAGTTTTAGGAGTAGTAGAAAATGTTGAGGAGTTGAACAAAATTATTACCGCTGCTGCTCCAGAGTGGCCACTTGATAAAATTACGACGATTGATAGAAATGTTTTAAGAATTGGTCTCTATGAACTTATTTACGGAAATAAAGAGGAAGTTCCTCCCAAAGTGGCGATTAACGAAGCGATCGAACTCGCAAAAAGTTTTGGGGGAAGTAGTTCGGGACGTTTTATAAATGGAGTGCTGGGGACCGTTTATAAAGAAATTAGCGAAGAGACTGAATAAAAAAATGGAAGAAAAATTTAGAGAACTTGAAAAAAAAATAGGAGTAGAGTTTGAGAGCAAGAGTT
>CAYQSS010000043.1:0-3612 GCA_964420305.1 uncultured Candidatus Saccharibacteria bacterium
AAGTATCCGCTTTTTTGTTAGGGTTGAAAAAATAATAAAATCTGTTATATTCTTTATGTTGTTTAATTTAGTATCTAATGAATTCAAAACTAAGAGAAAAAGTTGTTAACCTTAGAATTAATGAAGAACTTAGTTATAGTGAAATTCAAAAAAGATTTGCTATTCCGAAAAGCACATTAAGTTATTGGTTGAAGGATATCCCTCTTTCAAAAGAAAGAATTGATGAATTACGTTTTTGTGGAAGAAAAAAAGCTGAAGGAAAAATAGAAAAGTTTCGAGAATCAATGAGGATTAAAAAAGAGAAGGAAGAAAAGAATGTTTATGAAAAATATCTTGGAAAATTTAGTGAGATCAAAGATGTGGAAAATTCTTTTTTTGCTGCTGGCTTGATGCTTTACCTAGGAGAGGGTGATAAAAGAAATAAAAATAGGGTTAATTTAGCAAACACGGATCCCGAAATTATTAGATTTTTTATTAAATGGGTAGTTCATTTTTTTAATATCGAAAAGAAAAAAATTAGATTTCAATTACATCTCTATGAAAATATGAAAATTGGAGATGAGGAAAATTATTGGAAAAAGGAATTGGATGTTTTTCCGAATCAGTTGTATAAGTCTCAAATAAGGAAATTAAAGAAAAATAGTTTTTCTTATAGTTCACATGATTCCCATGGAACATGTAGTTTGTACATTTCGAATACAAAGTTAAAAACGGAAATAATGATGGCGATTAAAGCGATACTTAAAAAATTTAACTAAAACAGGGGCGGATAGCTCAGCCTGGCAGAGCATTCCTCTGATAAGGGAAAGGTCGGAGGTTCAAATCCTCCTTCGCCCACATAACAAGTTTGAAGGGCCCTTGGCTCAGTTGGCTAGAGCGCCGCTTTTGCAAAGCGGAGGTCACCGGTTCGAATCCGGTAGGGTCCACTTCTATAACAAGGCCTTTTTGGCCTTTATTTTTTTACCAAAAAACTTACTGCCAAGTTTAACAAACTTTTCTGTTAAGTCTGTAGTATAAAAAGTTACCTTCTTTTCTTTTTTTAGTTTTGATTCGATCTCTGGATGACGTAAAAGGTAGTTTTTTAATCTTTTTGGAACAGTATATTTATCAGAGATAATGTTAATTTTTGGTCCGATAATTTTTCTTATCTTTTTCTCTAATATTCCGTAGTGCGTACATCCCAAGATAAGAGTATCAATGTCTTTTAAGAGAAGATTTTTTAAGTAGCTTTTTAAGATGGTTTCAATAACTTTAGAGTTATGTTCTCCTGACTCGACAAAAGGAACAAGGAGGGGAGTGGCTTTCTGATAAACCTTGATACTTTTATCAATGATCTGTATTTCTTTAATGTAAGCCTTAGATTCTATAGTACCTTCAGTGCCAATAACTCCAATTCTCTTATTCTTTGTTCTTTCTGTCGCTTCCTCTACTGCTGGGATTAATACTCCGAGAACTCTCTTATCTTTTTGTTTCTTGATGTAGCTTCTTTGAATTTTTCTTAAAGCTTTACTCGATGCTGTATTGCAGGCAAAAATCATGAGGTCACAGTTTTTACTAAATAAAAAATCTACAGCCTGACAGGAAAAATGATAGATAGTATCTTGAGAGCGTGTTCCGTAAGGGGCTCTGGCGTTATCTCCTAAATAGATATAAGAGTAGTCTGGAAGCTCTTTTACAATTCCTCTTAATGTACTTACTCCGCCAAAACCAGAATCAAAGACACCGATAAACTTTTCTCTTTTAATTTTTTTCATAATGCTTCAATACTAATAGTTTTAAAAAGAGATGACAAGGTATTGACAAATAATTTATGTATGATATAATGTAAGTGTAGTTTAAAAAAGAAAGAAGAAAAGTCCTTGACATATTTTCTATATAGTGTATAATGTAAATGTAGGATAGAAAAGAAAGCTCTTGACATATTTTTGAAAGTAGTATATAATACAGTTGAAGAGTAGAAGGAGTTCCTTAAAACTAAATAGTAAATAACTTTTGTGAGAAGAGAGTTATTTGAAAAGCACAATTATATAAATTGTCTTTACAAATATTTTGGCAATACAAAACAGCCAAGAGATCTCTTTTTATAAAAGACAATAGATTTCTTGGCTTTTTTGTTAAATGAGAGGGGAGTGAAGAAAATAATTTTTCTCTATTCCTTTCTCAATTAACTTTTGTGAGAAGAGAGTAAAAATTGAGAAATCAGTTCTTTACATATGATATAAGAGATTGTCTGTAGTATTGAATAGAAGAGTAACAAAAGCGTTTTTAAAAAAAGCGACCTAGTTCCTTCAAAAAATACTCCAATCAACCGTTGTTATAAAAACATCGGCTGAGGGAGAAGGCCTAACCCTCCTTTGCCCTCAGGAATGTTTTTGTAAAACAATTGTTCTTTTCAATTTAATATCACACTGCCGGTTTCCGGCACAGAGATATTCATAAATAATGGAAAGTTCTGTGCCGAAAATTGGCAAAGCTCGTAAGACCTCACCTTACCAGAAGGGAGGCCGAGCTGAAAGGAGTACAGACTATGAAAACATATTTTGTTTTCGAAAAAAAGGGGAAAGATGGTTTTGAACTCAAGGTGACCGCTAGCAACCTTAGTGATCACCAACTACGCCTGATCGCCAGCAGTATTGGCGATCAGAAGTATCGCGAGGTCAAAGGTTTTTGGCCTCAAACAGAGCAAACCGCATTGAGCTGGGCCTTAGCCCAGTTAATAAGGGCTAATGGATTCATCCACCTCCCAGAAGAGGTAGATGAAATGGCAACTCTCTTGGAGCAAATGCTCCAAGAGAAATGGGAGAAGCAATTTGAGAAGTGCGACTCCCAATAATGAGGGTTAGGGGGTTCAAGGGGAGAGAATTTAGGTCTCCCCCTCCTTAATCAGTTTATCAAATCATTTGATAAATTGATATGGAAGTCGTTCTTTTAAAAACAACGGAAAATATTAGAGGTCTTTTGTTTTTATAAATTAATATAAAAAGAGAAGAGAGTGCAAAAGATCTTTATATTTTCCAAGTCTTGAGTATCGAGACCCGGTCTCTAATCTGATGAAAGAAAGATTTTTACCCGCAAGGGAACAAATCTCTCTTCTCACACTTTTTTTTCATCGGTATAATTTAGAGACCGGCTCTGGGGACTTAAATTAAAATAGAAAAAGAAGAAAGGAGTCAGGGAGAATGGAATTTTTGTTGGAAGTTTTAGAAGAGGTGGCAAGGTTCTTTTCTATTTTAGAAGAACTTTACCACGCGTGGAGTATGTCACCACACTTTCATGTGATAATAATTGGCAGAGCGATTCTTGCCGTTATTATCATAATGGTAGTTATGGTGATGTACGGGTTTATAAAATTCTTATATGAAAGGAGAGTTAAAAGATGAATTATTGGGTAGTTAACGGTGTAGTGTATTTCCGCGCAGAAGAAGCGCGGAATGCAAAAAAAGAGAAATAGGGGATGGGTTATGACCGCTTCTTTTAAAGGGGCGGTCTTTTATTTCTTCAAAAATTATTATTGCTCTTTACATATCTTTTAAATCTATTACAATAAAAGTAGATAATACTAAAGGTCGGACACAAATATTATTAATTATTATTTAATTTATAAAACCATGA
>CAYQSS010000044.1:0-3466 GCA_964420305.1 uncultured Candidatus Saccharibacteria bacterium
GAGTTAAAGAATAAAGAGCAATTAGATGAATCTAAAGTTGAGCTTTGTTTTCATTCTGTTTTACAGATAACTCAAAAATTACTTGCAAAAAAATGAACCAATACTCAGAAGACAATTTAATAGAAAAAACTGCCATAAGAATATTTGGCGAACTTTGGGGTTCTGATAACTTTATTAACGCCTATACAGAAGAGAGTGATGCTTGGCTTGGCAGAGAAAATCAAGGAGAAGTTGTTTTAAAAAAGTATCTGAGACCGGCACTAGAAAGATTAAATCCGGAAGCACCAAGTGAAGCCATAGAAGAGGGAATAAACATTTTAGTTAAAGAAAGGTCTATGCAGAGCATGGTAAATGCTAATCATGAGATATGGAAGCTTTTACGTAACGGAATAAAAGTAGATATTACAAACGAAAAGCAAGAGCTAGAAACTATAACCTTGCGAGTTTTTGATTTTGAGAAAGCAGAAAATAATGATTTTCTGTTAGTGTCTCAGTTTTGGGTAACCGGAGATCTCCACAAGAGAAGACCAGATTTAGTAGGCTTTGTAAACGGCATTCCTCTTGTTTTAATAGAGCTTAAAGCGTCTCACAAAAACTTACGTGATGCGTATGATCAAAATATTAAAGACTACAAAGATACTATTCCTCAGATTTTTTGGTATAACGCTATTATAATAATTTCTAACGGTGTGGAGGCACGAGTGGGGACGGTAACTAGTGGCTATGAACATTTTGGCAACTGGAAAAAATCAGAAAGTGAAGAGGAAGAAGGAAGAGTAGAAATGAAAGTGGCTCTTGAGGGGACGTGCAAAAAAGAAAAACTTCTTGATATTTTAGAGAATTTTACTCTTTTTGACGGATCAGTTGGTGAAGTTAAAAAGATAATTGCAAAATACTTTCAGCTTTTAGGAGTTAATAAGGCCTTTGAAAGAATTAAAAATAGGAAAGAGGGCACCATAAAACAAATTGGTGTTTTTTGGCATACTCAAGGATCAGGAAAATCATATTCAATGATATTTCTTTCACAGAAAGTAATGCGCAAGATTACCGGAAACTTCACCTTCGTAGTGTTAACTGACAGAAAAGAGCTTGATAAGCAAATTTACAACAGATTTGCTACTTGCGAGGCAGTGCAAAAAGAAGAGGTTCACGCACAATCAGTTTCTCATTTAAGAGAATTACTACAAGAAGACCATCGCTTTATTTTCACTCTTATTCATAAATTTCAAGCAAACGGAAACGAAAAACCACCAGTGCTTTCTGACAGAAAAGATATAATTGTTATGGCTGATGAAGCCCACCGCACACAGTATGATCGCTTAGCGCAGAATATGAGGATTGCCCTGCCAAATGCTTCTTTTATTGGATTTACGGGGACACCTCTTATGGCAGAAGAAGAAAAAACACGGGAGACTTTTGGCGACTACATCTCTATTTATAATTTTTCAGAATCTATTAAAGATAAATCCACTGTTCCACTTTATTATGAAAACAGAGTACCGAAGTTAGAAAATGTAAACCCTAATATGGAAAGAGACTTAGAAAGAATTTTAGATTTTCATAACTTAAGTGAGGAAGAGGAGGAGAAGATTGAAAGAGAATTTTCAAGTTTTTATAAGATTATAACCAGAGACGATAGGTTAGATAAAATTGCAGAAGATTTAACAAATCACTTTGTTAATCGAGGATTTCAAGGGAAAGCAATGATGGTTTCTATTGATAAAGCTACTACCATAAGAACATATAAAAAAGTAGAAGAAAAGATGGAGAGATGTTTAGGAAAATTAAGAAATGATCTTCTTAGGGAGAACAATGAAAAGAAAGGAGAAGAAATAAAAAGAAAGATTAAGCTCATAGAAAACTTAGATATGGCCGCGATAGTTAGTCCAGATCAAAACGAAATTGCAAAAATGGACGAACACGGCATAGATATACGTCCCATTAGGGAAAGAATACAAAATGAAGATTTAGAAACAAAATTTAAAAATCCAGAAAGCAATCTTCGTCTTGTTTTTGTTTGTGCAATGTGGATAACCGGCTTTGATGTATTGAATCTATCTACTCTTTACCTTGACAAGCCTCTTAAAAATCATACTTTGATGCAAACCATTACGCGTGCGAATAGAGTTTTCCCAGGCAAAACTCATGGATTAATTGTTGACTATATAGGCGTTTTTAGAAGCTTGCAGAAAGCTTTGGCGCTTTATGCTGTGCCAGAAGAAGGCGGAGTTTCTCCCAGCGATATTATTAAAGAAAAATCAGAATTGGTTAATAAACTTAAGGGAATTATTGAAGAGTTAGAAAATTACTTGGAAAATCTTAATTTAGATATAAAAGACTTAATTGATGCGGAGAACATAGAAAAGATTAGACTGATTGACAAATTTACTAATAAGATAATTGGAGATGAAGAGACAAAAAAGAAATACTTAGATTTATCAAGTAAGGCATACAGCTACTATAAAGCTATTCTGCCAGATCCAGAAGCAGAGAGTTATTACAGTAAAGTTTTTGCCTTCAAAGTGGTTGCTTCAAGAACAAGAGAAGCAGTAAACAAGAGAATAGATGTTTCTTATATTAAAAAAGACTTAGAAAATCTTTTAGATGAGTCAATAAAAGCAGGGGAGTATGTTATTGAAAAAACACCAAAGATTACTGACTTAACGAAGGTTGATTTTGATGCTTTAAAAGATTTTTTCCTAAATACAGAAAATAAAAACATTGCTGCTAGTGAGCTTTCTGAAGATTTGAAAGAAAAGGTAGAGCAAATGGTAAAGAAAAACAAAACGAGACAACAATTCTTAGACAGACTAAACAAATTGCTTGAAGATTATAATACAGGAACAAAAGATGTAGATAAGTTTTTTGATGAACTTATAAGTCTTGCTAAAGATTTAAACAAAGAGGAGCAAAGAACAATTGAAGAAAATTTATCAGAAGAAGAGTTGGCGATTTTTGATCTTATCTTAAAGGACAATCTTAATCCTGGCGAAGAAGAAAAAGTAAAGAAAGTAGCAAAAGAATTGCTTGAAAAGCTAAAAAAAGAAAAATTAGTTCTTGATTGGAGGAAAAAAGAACAAACTAGAGCAGGAGTAATAATTTTTATAAGAGATATGTTGTTTGATTACCTGCCAGATAAATACGAAGACAAAGAGTGCGAGAACCTTATGAAAAAAGTGTATTTTCATATTTACGATAGCTATATTGATTCGGATAAGAACATTTACGTAAATTAAAAAAAAGATACAAGGATATTTAAAAAATATAAAAATAAATTATGAAGATAAGACATATTTTGGACAAAATAGACGAAAATCAATTGTTTGTCCCAGCATTTCAGAGAGAGTATGTTTGGAAAAGGGATAATGTAAAAAATCTCATAAATTCTCTTATAAAAGAGTATCCAACAGGGACCATGCTACCTGGGAGACAAATAATCCCCCCGAGTTAAAGGGAAAATGGAATT
>CAYQSS010000045.1:0-3339 GCA_964420305.1 uncultured Candidatus Saccharibacteria bacterium
TAGTTTTCTATTTGAGTTTCATGAGAAAAGTATAAAACAAATAAAGAAGATAATTTAACTGAAATAGAAAGCTACGTCCTGAATAAGATATTTAAAGGAAAAGATGAGGTTGACTTAGGAAAATTGAAACAAACTTTTCCCAAAGAACTAGAAAAGATTAAGAAAAAGGTAAAAGAAAATTTGATTAAAAAAAAGCTATTTTACAAAAAGGGATTTGATATACAAACAAAGTTTTTAGTTCTTGGAATAGCTTTTGTTATCTTATTCATATTTGCTGGATCTTTCTTAGGTCCCTTTGCGATGCTGTCTTTTGTCATCACATCTTTTATTTTTCTTTTCTTTTCTTTTATTATGCCGAAAAGAACAAAAGAGGGCGTGAATCTTTATCTTTACCTTGAAGGACTGAAGGAGTATATGGTTACTACGGAAAAAGAAAGACAGATTTTTTATGAAGAAGAAAACATCTTTGAGAAGCTCCTTCCTTATGCGATTATTTTTAGAATTACGAAAAAATGGGCAAAAAAAATGGAAGAGATTTATAAGGAGAAACAGGGTGGAGTTTATGTACCACTTTGGTGGCACGGAAGATCTTTCCATTATAATAATCTTACTTCTTTTGCTAGCAGTTTAAACTTACTTTCTTCTCAGATTTCATCAAGCACTGGGGCAGGTGGTGGAGGAGTAGCTGGTGGTGGAAGCGGAGGAGGAGGTGGAGGAGGATGGTAAACTCTAAAATGATTATTGGTTTAAGTAGTGGAAATTTTTATAGAATCTTTTCTCAAGAAAAAGAAGATTTTTTAGTAGAAGATATTTCTAGAATAAGAGAAAAAGAGTACAGGGCAATAGAAATAAATGTTTTAAGCACCGATCTTCTTGATTTTTTATTAACTCGTGAGATTGAATTTTCTCCCTTTTCCTATATCTCTCTTCATTGCCCAGAGATTTTTAATAATAAGGAGGGAGAAAAAACAATGGAGAAGATTAGTTTGTTTACTGAAAAATATAGAATCGACAACCTTGTTTTTCATACTGATAAATTAAAAGAATTAAAAATTTTAAAGAAATTTTCCTATTTACCGATATCTCTTGAGAATATGGACAGTGAAAAAAAAGAAGGAAAAACAGTTCAAGAATTTCAAAAAATATTCCGAGAATACGATTTTGGATTAACTCTCGACCTACAACACTGTTATACAAACGACAGATCAATGAAAAATGCCCTAGAATTTCAAAAGCTTTTTGGTGAAAGAATAACCGAATATCATCTTAGTGGTTTTGATAGAAACTTTAATCATTATCCTTTATTCAAAACAGAACAAAATATTATTATTCGTTCCTTGCTTAAGAAAGATATTCCGATCATTATTGAAAGCACTTTTGATGATTATAACGATGATAAAAAAGAAGTAGATTATATAAAATCTCTTGTTGTTAACTGATTTTTTTGTATAATGAAAATATAAAAAGTATTTTATGTTTGCTGGAAAAAAAATATTAATAGCAGAAAGCTACAACGTTGCACGAGATTTTCTAAAAGAGAAACTTCTAGATAAAAAATACGAGGTTGAAACCGCAGAAGACGGAAAAGAAGTTCTTCCAAAAATTCAAAATTTTCTTCCGGATATCGTTATACTTGATATTGCAATGCCATCAATTGGTGGGCTTGAGATCTTGAAAGAAATTAAAGAAGATAAATTAATAAACAATATTCCAGTTATCATGTCTTTGAACATTGAAGATAAAGGAGAGATTGATTCTATTAAAAATCTTGGAGCAGATGACTATTTTACCAAAATAAATTTTGATCCGCGTGAAGTTTCCTACAAAATTAAAAATATTTTGGAACAAAAGGAGATTGAAAAAGAACGTGAAAATCGCCCCGTCTTTGATGATTACCAAATTGAAGAAGATTTAGATAAAGATTATTTTAGAGAAGATAAAATCAAAGAAGACGCTTTGCGTGAGGTAGAAAAAAGCGAATATTTAGAAGAAGAGAAAGACGATGAATTCGAAACAGAAGAAAATGATTTTGTAGCTCCAGAATTTTCTCAGGAAATAGAAAAAACCGAAGAAGTTGCAGATAATATTAATCAACAGGAAGAGGTTGCCGAAGAAAATGCTGACACGAATAGTGAAGATCAACCAGAAGAAGAGAAAGACGATGAATTTGAAACAGAAAATAATTTACCAGAATTAGAACTTTCTAAAGAGACAGAAAACTTAGAGGATAGTAATGAACAAGAGGAAAATACTACAAGTGAAATTATCCCTGAAAAAACCAAGGTGGAAAAACCATCTTCTTTAAATAGAAGGATAATCTTTCTTCTTCTTTTTTTAATCCCCATTACTGCTTTTTTCTTCTGGAAAACTTTTTTAAATAAACCTGTAGAAATTCAATTAACGGAAGAAGAAAAATGTATACAAAAAAACAGTTATTGGCACGAAGGAGAATGCTATGAGGACGAAGAAACTTTTGTTTTTTTAGATAATATATTTAGGGAGAAAGAGTGCCTAAAAGAAGGGATGTATTGGCACGAAGGAGAGTGTTACGAAGATGAAGAAACTTTTACCTTTTTAAATAATATTTTTAAAGAAAAAGAATGTTTAAGAGATGGAATGTATTTTGAAGATGGAGAGTGTCATGAGTTTGTAGAATAAACAGAAAGCACCTTGTCAGGGTGTTTTTCATATTAAATTCTTATTTCCAAAAGGTTATGAAAAATTTTATTTATGTCGCAATAGGCGCGTTTTTATTAGTAGCTTTTTTAGCAGTTTTCTTTGGTGGTGAAGTAGAAAAAGAGGATATATTAATTAATAACGAAGTAATAAACATGGAATATCTAATTACATTAAAAACAACAGAAGGGGATATAAAGTTTGAGACTTATGCAGACGATGCTCCAAATACAGTTAATAACTTTGTGAAACTTGCAAAAGAGGGGTTTTACGACGACGTTATATTCCACAGAGTGATTGATGGATTTATGATACAGGGTGGTGATCCGACAGGGACAGGAATGGGTGGTCCAGGATATACCTTTGATGATGAGATTAATCCTCAAGCAGAGATCTATCAAACAGGCTATAAAAAAGGAGTAGTAGCAATGGCCAATGCAGGACCAAATACTCAAGGTAGCCAGTTCTTTGTTATGGTCGCTGATTATCCACTACCACCGCTTTACACAATCTTTGGAAAAGTAGTTGAAGGGCAAGAGATAGCAGATAAAATTTCAAAAGTTGAAACCAACGAAAACGACAAGCCCTTGCAAGAAATAAAGATTAAAGAAGTTGTAATAGAGGAAAGATAGGTTGCTTTTTTAAAAAAATATTGTAAAATAG
>CAYQSS010000046.1:0-3217 GCA_964420305.1 uncultured Candidatus Saccharibacteria bacterium
TATTATCATCATTAATATTATAATACAAAAAGTCCTTGCCATGGTAACTATAGGGTCGATGATACTTAAATCCTCCGAAAGAAAGTACATTTTGTGTTTCATTCTTGCTTCCCTCTCCTGAGGGACCAGTTGAGTCATACTTCTTTACTCTTTTTATTTCTTTAGAACTTGTTATTGCTAAATGATAGCACACCTCCATTCCTTTTTCTATTTCTTTTTCATCCAAGCTAAGATGTCTGTCATAGTGTCCTAATTTATACTTTTTCTCAAGACGAAGTATCATCTTGCGAAGCTCTTTAGAAAGATCCATCCCTCTTTTTTTATTTTTCCTTAAAAAGTTTGTTTCAGGATAAATAGTAACAAAGCTTGGATTATACTCTTTAATAAGATTTACAAAATCTTCCCTTACTCTCCTTACTTCCTTTATATCATCTTTTTCTTCTCCAATAAAGGCCATCAGATCACAGTTCACTCTGACGCCGTTTTTTTCAAGATCGGAAATATATTTTTTAAGCGGTATATTTTCATATCCCTGCCTGTTATTGTATTCAAGAACGCTTTTTCTAAGAGACTGTATGCCGAAAGAAACATAACTAAACTTATTTTTAATCAAAATATCTATCTTTTCCTCGTTCATCAGATTCGGAGACGCCTCGAAAACCTTATTTGGTATTTTTTTAAAATCAGTAATATTATCAAAAATATCCCTCATTGTCTGGGCAGACATAATACTTGATGTGCCACCTCCAAAATATATTGTATCTGGTATTCTTACTTTAAAGAGATGATTAAATTTCTTAATCTGACTTGGTAGTAATTTTTCATAATATTCTTTACACTCGTTAAAATATTCTTTGTAATCACTCCCGGTATGCTTGCAATAAAGACACTGATTAACACAAAAGGGGTTATCGACATATACATTAAAAGTTTCTTCTTCCCTTAATGCAGGAAGTTTCCTTCTCCAGATATCTATTATTTCTTTTTCAGAATAAAATCTTTTTTCCATATTTTCTATCTAAAGAATATTGGACCACATCCTTTCCATTCGCCGACTTGTGCTCCAGAAACAAACCTTTCTTTTGCTTTGTCCTTTAATTCTTCTTTAATTTTTTTCTTAGCACTTTCTAAAGAATTTGCCCTAATCCACCCTAAAACTACATAACTATCTTTTCCTCTGTAGGTTATAATAAAATCCTTATCTTTTCTTTTTTGCATGGTTTTTTTTAGAGTAAATCAAAAACTTAGAACTTTTTTCCTCTTCTATATTCTTTAGTTTTTCTGGCTTTTTGTTTGCTGAAGGAAGCTTATCAAAAAGTCTCCAACACTGAGGATCGGGAGAAAAAGGATTTCCATGATATCCGTAATTTATACATTTTGCCCCACCTCTGCATTCTAGAAAGTAAGGACAAGAAACACAATCCTTATTCACGTTTCTTATATCCCTCAATTCTTTATATATCTTTGAATTATAATATATATCTTCAAAGCTTTCCTTTAGCAAATTCCCCGCATAAATAGGCATCCTTCTGCACGGATAAACATCACCATTGGGCATAAGAATAAATACTCTAAATCCGGCAGGACATCCCATGTGAGTTCTCTCTTCTTGCGCTATTAAACTTGCCTCACAGACACCGACAAAATTTCTCCCCGTCCTTTTTTCTTGTTCCATTAAGGAAAGATACATATCCCTTGTTTCTTTAGGGTTTAAAAGCCACTCTTTCGCTTTTTTACTACTCCCTAAGGGCACAATCCTTCTTAACCCTAAACCCACATCAAGCTTCTCGGCAAGCTTTATCATGTGCGGAATTTCATTTACATTTTTTTTACTCACCGTTGCTTGCAAATTAAGCGGAATATTTTCCTTTTTAAGATACTCTACTGCTCTCATCGCTTTTTTAAAAACCCCCTTCCCGCGAATAGAATCATTTACCTTTTCTCTTCCCTCTAAGGATATCTGAATATTGCTAATACCAAAATCATTAAGTTTTTTAGCGACAGCACTATCTATCAACGTGCCGTTCGTGGAAAGAGAATAACTTAATATTCTTGAGTACTTTTGGGCCTCTTTTAGTAAATCAAAGAAGTCATCTCTTAGAAAAACTTCTCCGCCCATAAAAGAAATTGCGCATTTTTCAATTCCCCATTTCTTTGCTAATCTTATGTAGTTTTCTAAATGTGCTTTAAGTTCTTCAAAAGTATTTTCTTCTTTAATATACCTTTCTTCTCTATAACAGTGTGTGCAGTTTAGATTACATCTTTCCGTAATGTGCCACTGTATATGGAGACTTGTAGGTTTAAAATTCTTGTTATCCATAAAAATGTAAAATTTCTTTTCTTTTTTTATTATCTTTCCATAAATTAATCGTAAAGTCAATTTTCGCTATAAATGTCTAAAACAAACAATCTTCCATATTTCAACCCACCTCACCTAAAAAACAACAAGCGCCTAACTAATCATCATATTAAACAAAAGGAAATTGCCAATTTTCTGCAAAGAAAGTTTGTTCCCAAGATAAGGAAGGAAACGCCCTACCACTACTTAGTTCAACAAATACATTGTAAAAAGCTAGCCTTTATTAAAGAAAATTCAAAAAGATATCCTTACTTTCTTCGCTTTGACATTCGTCTGTATTACCCCTCTATTGATCATCAAGTTTTACTTGAAAAGATACCAGAAAACTACCAAAAACTAACTGAAAAACCATTGTCTAGGAAATTTCAAAAATATCTCGAAGTTATTCCTGATTTTTTATCACAATCTCCATACAACAAGGGTATTTCCACCGGTTCAAAGCTTTCTTATATCCTTTCCGGGATTTATCTACTAGGTTTGGATACGAGCATCTCCACTCCTTTTTTACGACAAACTGACGACTATATTATTTTTTGTAAAAAGAAAGAGGATCCAGAATATGTTTTAAAATACATTGTAATACCTCATATAGAAACATTAAATTTACAGTTAAACGAAAAGAAGCTTTCTTCCGGAAAATTTCATAGAGATAGAGTAGATTTTATTGGATTTGATTTTTATGCGGGTTATTTTTCCATAAACGAGAAAAAGAAAGAAAAGTTTAAGCAAAAAATTACAGAAATTACGCATCTTACAAACCCCGTTAGAAATCTTACTTCTAACGAGGCAGGGAAAAAACCTGAGAAAGCTATTATTAAATTGCTGAACAACAAGATTTTTGGTTTTGGACATTATTAT
>CAYQSS010000047.1:0-3086 GCA_964420305.1 uncultured Candidatus Saccharibacteria bacterium
AAGTTTTTGAAGATCTTCTTAAAAATTAATTTTTGAAAAATGAAAGACGATATTTATAATTTTCACAAACAACTTTTATTTTCCCCCGAGATTAAAAACAAGGAGAAGTGGGGGAGTTATAATAACTATCTTTTAGCTGGCATGGGTGGATCACATCTACAGGGAGAAATACTGCTTTCTATCTATAAAGACACGCCTCTCTCTATTTACAGTAACTACGGAATTCCAAAGATTGAAAGAGACGGTGGGGTAATAATCGCTTCTTACTCAGGAAACACAGAGGAAGCGATAGATAATTTTAACAAAGCACTCTCTTTTGGCTTTGATATAATTGTTATCTCCAAGGGAGGAAAGCTGATAGATCTTGCAAAAGAACACTCTCTCCCTTATATCGAACTTCCGCAAGGCAATACTCAGCCAAGAATGGGGGCAGGGTATACAATTAGTACTCTTTTAAGGGTGATGAACATGGAGAAGGAAAAGGAAGAGATAGAAAAGACGGCAAGTGTTCTTGAAGAAAAGAAAGATAGCTTGATGGAAAAAGGAAAAGAACTATCTTTACTGATAAAAGATATGGTTCCGGTAATCTACTCTTCAGAAAGAAACGGTATTTTATCAAAAATTTGGAAAATAAACTTCAATGAAGGATCTAAGATACCATCTTTTTATAACACCGTCCCAGAACTAAATCATAACGAGATGACCGGATTTGACACTAACCCTCTAACAGAAAAACTTAGTGAGAGAATGATGTTTCTATTACTTTGTGATAAAGAAGATCATCCAAGGAATCAAAAAAGAATGGATGTTCTAAAAAGTGTTTTAGAGAAGAGAAAATTTTTAGTGAATAAAATTGAGATAGAAGGAGAAAAAAGAACAGAAAAGATATTTTCGTCAGTAATCCTTTCTGCTTGGACTGCTTATTATCTTGCAGAAGTTTATAACAACGATCCTAATACTGTCCCGATGGTTGAAGAATTTAAACAAATGATCAGATGAGAAAATATTTTTATTACGACCTGCACTGTCACACTAATCTCTCTCCTGATGCACCACTTACTACTGGAAAACTAGTAAAAATGGCAAAAAAAAGAGGTCTTGATGGTGTTGCAATTACTAACCACAATAAAGTGTATAAGGGAGAAGAAGAGGCTGATGGCATTCAAATTATCCCTGGGGTAGAGATTGATGTTAAGGGTGGCGTCCATCTTTTGGGTTATTTTGTAAAAAATGATATTGAAAAAAACCAAGATTTTAAAGAAACTGTTTTGCAAATTCACTCTCAAGGAGGATTGGCAATATGGGCACATCCTTTAAGAAAAGAAGGTGTTTTGGAAAAAAACAAAGATATTTACAGTGTTATTGACGGATTGGAGTCTGGAAACGCAATGGATCCTAAGTTTCATCAAAAAGAAGTGGAAAGTATCTGCAAGGAAGAAAATTTACTTTCTACTGCTGGGTCTGATGCTCATACGGAAGGTCAGGTGGGTATGGCGGTTTTGAAAGTACCTTTTAAAATAACAAGAGATAACTTCAAGGAGGCACTAAAAGAGGGTGAGGTAATAGTCCGAAAAGAAGTTGATAGTTTTAGAGAGAAAAATGAAGTATGGAAAAAAAGATTAACCTATTTTTTAGAAAAGACGAGGATTGATAAATCGGAAATATTCAAAACTATTTTTTATAAACTTGTTTTGCGGAATTATCTGAGAATTAATAATCTTCGTCTAAGGAAAATTGAATTTAATTATCAAGATGAAGCTTTTTAGCAGAAAAAAAGAAGACTTTGTTTGCGAAAAATGTGGATTTTTAGTAGAGGGAGATGGATTTACTGATCACTGTCCAGCATGTCTTTGGTCAAAACATGTTGATATAAACCCAGGAGACAGAAAGTCAACATGTGGTGGGATGATGGAGCCAGTAGGAGTAAAAAATGAAGGAGAAAAATATATCATCTATTATCAGTGCATAGTTTGTAGGTATAGGCACCGCGTTAAAAAAAATGATAAAGATAAATTTGAAGAGATTATTAAATTAAGCGAAAAAGTATTTAAAGATGGAAAGTAAAGAAGAATTAAAAAAGAAAATAGAAGAAAAACTTGCTGTTCCGAGTAAAGCTGTTGAGGGTGATACAAATAAAGACATTGAAAAAAAGCTTGGTTATTTCTTGGTTGATGCGGGGTATATTCAAGGAATTGAAAAAAGAGAAGATGACTGGGGTTTCGTTTATTACAGCGTTACCCGTAAAATTGCTGTTTCTCACAAAGAAATGCCTCACACAAAGTGGGAACACTGTATTTTCAAAATGGGGGTAAATCAAGAAACAGGAGAAAACCTTTTCCCGAGTCCCGGAGAAGAGACAGCAAAGTACCGATTCCTGCATGAAGCTAATCATGCTTATCAAGATTATCTGTGTTTTGAAGAGTGCAGCAAAGATCCGAGACTTTGGTATGAAAAAGTACTAGGAGGAGAAATTAAATCTGTATATGGGAATCTTTTTTCTTTTTGTTTTCAGAAAAGAGAAGAGCAAGATTGTAATGAAAAAGGAGAAAAAGAACAAGGGCTTTCGGTGTGGGGGAACGCTCCGAATTATAAAGATGATGAAAATATTCCCAATAGAGCATCAGAGATTGCAGTACGTGCTCAGGAAGATGCCAATGAACTGATAACGATGTTTCTCTGGCATCCGGAGTATTTTAAGGTTTATCTAGACTATTTATCTTTAAATCATGATAATTTTCAGGTTCGAGAAAAGGAAGTTACTAAAGAAGATCTTCTAAAAAACGGACTTTTACAGATCACAAAAAAAGAAGCAGAATTTTTGAATGAAATAGTTTCTCTTTATGTGGCGGAAATGAGAGCAAAACTTGAAGAAAAAGTTGACATATAGTAGATTTAAAAAGGAGGGGTTAAAATGAGAAGCAGTTGTTTTCTCTTTTGTGAAGGATGTGGTAAGAACGTAGTTTATAACAAAGGGAGGATAAGTGTTTGTTCTTTTTGCAAAAAGGAGGTTCAAATTGAAAAAGGCGTTGAAGATCTAGTAATTGCCCTAAATAATGCTGGTATTTTTACGACATCTTCTTGCGAAG
>CAYQSS010000048.1:0-1875 GCA_964420305.1 uncultured Candidatus Saccharibacteria bacterium
CCAGAATGTATTGGACGCATACAAAAGTTTGACAAAAAATAATATATAGATATAATTAGGGCACATTTCCACAGACAGTGGGTTTTGCAAAGCATATAAACTCCCACCGAGGAAAACATAGTTTTTTCATAATGTCTGCGGTTTTGCAGATTTTTTTATTAAAGGTCGCGAAATATTTTCTAATTATTAGAACAGATGACAATAATTACAAAAGAAAAAAAGAAGGAGATTGTTGACGAAATTTGTGAGAACATAAAAAAACAAGATGGAATATTTTTTATTGGCTTTAAAGGTTTAAAAGGAGACGAATCAAAAGATTTGAGAGGTGAACTTAAAAAGAGTGGAAGCAAGATGATCGTTGCTCGAAAGACATTAGTGAAATTTGCTTTTGAAAAAGAGAAGATAGGCTTTGACCCTCTTACACTTCAAGAAGAGGTCGGATTTGTTTTTAGTTTTGAAGATGCAATAACCACTGCAAAAGTAATTCGTAAATTTGACAAAGATGAAAAGGTTACTATTTTAGGAGGAATCTATGAAGGAAACGTTTTAGGGACAGAAGAGGTGAAAGCTATTGCTGATCTTCCAACAAAAGAAGAGCTTCTTTCAAAATTTTTGGGAACGCTTTCTGCGCCAGTATCTGGATTTCTGCAAGTTTTACAAGGCAACACAAAAGGTCTTCTTTACGTATTATCAAGTATAAATCAAAAAAAATAAAAATATGACTGAAGAAAAAAAAGTAGAAGTTCCAAAGAAATTTGAGGAACTTGTAAAAAACATAGAAAGTCTTACGGTTTTAGAACTTTCTGAACTAGTTAAAATTTTAGAAGAAAAGTTTGGCGTTTCAGCGGCAGCTCCTGTTGCAGCAGCTCCTGTTGCTAGCGGTGCTCCTACAGAAGAAGCAGGCGCAGGCGAGAAAAGCGAATACACAGTTGAATTAAAAGAAACAGGAGATAAGAAAATAGAGGTTATTAAAGCAGTGCGAACGATTACCGGACAAGGACTAAAAGAAGCAAAAGACCTTGTTGATGCGGCTGCAAACGGTCCTCAAGTAGTGAAAGAGGGAGTTCCAGCAGAGGAAGCAAAAGAAGCAGAGAAGCTACTTAAAGAAGCTGGAGCTGTAGTAGAGCTAAAATAATCTTTTTAAAAAATAGTAGAATATACCTCCTTGCCAACAAGGAGGTATATTTTTTCTTCATCAATCGCAATATCCTTTAGTTCTGCAAATTTTTCGTGGAAGATTTGCTTTATAAGATGTCCTTCTTTACTGATGATAACTATTCTTTTTTCTTTAGCATCTAGAATAAAAAGAGGAGATTCAGGAGATGTATATATTTTAGTTGCTGAGAGAAGAGTAGGAAAAACAAAAGGACTTATTACTTCCTTCTTTTCTCCTTCGTAATAACGGTGTATTTCATTGTCTGAGGTAAGAACAAATATTGATCCGTCGATTGATAAAGATATTGCGTTTTCAAGTATTTCTTTTTCATCTTCTATCCAAGAAAGAGGTTCTTCTCCTTTATAAAGAAAGATACCTCCGTTTTTATCTAAGAAATAAGGCCTTTTTAAGAAAGATGACAGGGCTGTGTATTCTTGTTCTACATAAGCAAGATTTATTTTTTGGATTGAGATATCTTCGTTTTCAATAAATATGAGATTATCTGGGACAGAAAAGATAGTAATTCTTTCTCCGGACAAAGATGAAAACTTAGGGTTCTCTGGTAAAAGAAAAGAAGACGTTTCTTTTGTTAAAGCGTTTAAAACAACCATTGAAGGGGAAGAGGACGTGAAAAGATATATATTATCTTTTTTTACGATAATTTGAGTGGGATTTATTTCTTTTATTTCTGCGATAAGATTTAAATCGTTTAATTCTTC
>CAYQSS010000048.1:1885-3061 GCA_964420305.1 uncultured Candidatus Saccharibacteria bacterium
AAAGAAGTTATACATGTTACCTGTGGAGAAGCTTTTTGCTTTTCATTTTGTACAATTAAATCGTTTAATTCTTCTTTCAAGGAAATCTGAGAAAGCTCTTCTTCTAGAGATTTTTGCAGAGTAAGAACCTCGTCTCTGTATTTTATTTTTTCCTCGAGAAAAGATTCTAACTCTAAAAGAATCTCTTGCATTGCATAAAAATCTTCTTCTTCTCTTGCCAAAGATAATTTTTCTTCAAGAAGAGATATCTTCTCTCTTTGTTTTCCAAAGCGTATATTATTTTCAACTCCAATGACGACACTTCCGACCACAACTACGCTGATAAGAAGAACAGGCAAAAGGAGAGATTTTTTTTCAAAAGAAGGTTTTTTAATCTTTGGAATCTTAAAGTTTATTGATTTTGATTTTAGAAAGTTAATTGGGTTATAAAAAAGAACTGTTTTAAAAGAAAATATCTCTTTTCTTCTTTTCGAAATTACTTTTTTCTTTTTTTCTTTTAAAGAAATGGAGTGATCAACGATAATTGCGACTCCGGAAGTATCTTTGTATTTTTCTTCATGGAGAGAGGATATTTTTTCTATTGTTTTTTCTCCGAAAGAGGCAGAAGAAACATCTTCAAATACCTTTCCTTTCTTGAAGAAATTATATATCTCTGAAGTGAGAACTATTAAGCGGTCAGATTTTTTCATTTTCCCAGAAACCATGTTTGAAAAGAGATTAGATCCTGTGATTTCTAATTCTTCTCCGATATCTTTGATTGTGTCATTACTGACTAGAAAGGCCTTTGTTCTTCCAATTTTTGCGATATAAATGGAAAAATTTTTAACAACCAAAAAGAGAATATCACTTTTTCCTATGTAGTTCTTTTTTCTAATCAACTCATTAACCTCTCGCAGAGTTTCTTTTAGTGCTTTTTCTGGGATTAGTGACGTATTCTTATAATACTGTTCTCTTGCAACATGAAATACGTTTTGCAAAAAAGAAGAACTGTTTTTTTCGGGAGTTGATGTCTCTCCAATCATATAAAGCCTTCCCATTTTTCCTTCATAGGCATCTTTCGGTTTATGTTGAAAACCTTCTGATATCTTAGTTTCGTTTTTAGGATTGAAATAAAGCTCAAAAACCTGCATAAGGGTATTATATTTGTTTTGTCCAAATAATCAATAATACTTGACA
>CAYQSS010000049.1:0-2967 GCA_964420305.1 uncultured Candidatus Saccharibacteria bacterium
TATTATTTTTTTATCAATCATCTATAATTTTCATTACATTTCTATTGTGTGTATGTTTTTAGGAATTATAAATATTTCTTCCGGAATATCTACAAACTCTATTTTTTGTTCTACTATTATTCTTTCCCCATCTTTCATAAGCCTTTCAATTTTAATCGACAAACCATATTCTTTCCATATCCAAAATCTAACTTTTTCTATTCTCGGTAATAACGGAGGAGAAAATTCAACAACAACACATTTTTTATCATCCACTATATCATCACCAAGAATGATTAAATCTTGTGATTGAGAAAATGCATTAAACAAGTCGTAATTAAAAGATTCTTCTTCCCTCGCCTCTTTTTTTACTAAAACAGCTGTCTTTGGGTAATAAGTATAAGACTCCGTTTTTTTAAAATCAGTTATTGTTGTTATCGTCGTACCACTCATAGCATCTACAAAATCCATTCTTATTTTACTGCCACTTACAAAAAAATTACTCATAGCTTGTTCTCTCGATCCTACCTCTTTCATTGTTATTTTAAAAGATTCCAAATCCTCTGCTTTTTTTAAAAGCTTAAGCAAATCATCTTTTGTTTTAATGTCACTTTCTTTAAAATTATTAGCATCGGAAAGAAAATCCATTTCTGCTTCTTGATTAGTCCAATAAACTATTCCTATTCCGAGTAAAACCGACGCTAAAATAACGATTATAATTATTAGAATGGTTTGCATGTCCATAATTTTTAATATTAAATACTTTCTTTTTTAATCTTAACGCTAAACAAGAAAAAAGCAAATTTTATTATTATTCTCTTGAAATAATTCGCTTCTAAAAAAACATTACAACCTCTGTTGCTAAAAAATTCTCTTGTTTGTTTTTTGCTTAACTCCTAAATATATATATAAATATTCAATGATTTATTTCTCTCTTTTTTCTAAAAACGCTTTAAAAAATTCAAATACTATTCCCAATAGTGGTATTGCCAAGAAGGCGCCAAGAGCTCCCCATAAAGATCCTCCAACAACAAGTGCAATTAAAACCAGTACGGGAGAAACTCCCATTATTTTTTTAGAAAGTGCTGGAGTAATTACACTTCCTTCTATCGCTTGAATAATCATATAGGCAATAAGAACAAAAAAAGCTTGTGTAACACTATCTAGTGCGGTGATAACGAAAAACAGAAGTCCAGCAACAGCTGGTCCGGCAAAAGGAATAAAGTTTAGTAGTCCGCCAACTATTGCAAAAATAATTGCATAGTTTATTTCGAAAAGATAAAAGACCAAAAAAGATGATAGTCCGACAAAAAGACAGGAAAGAATTCTTACTAAAAACCAACTACTTACTTGATTTCGGCATTTCTTCCAAATTGAAAGAATATTGCTTTTTTGTTCCTCGGAAGCCAAAAGTTTTATTGCCTTTTCCACGCCACTCCCTTCTAGCGAAAGAAATATCGCCATGGTGATAATAAAAAAGGTTGCAGAGACTCCTCCAAAAATAACTGTCAAAGTACTCATAATTCCTTTTCTTACCTCTTCAGAAGACTCCTTTAAAACTTCCAGTAATTCTTCTATTGTAGAAAATCCTTCTACGCCTATATACTGCAAAAAGGGAGCGATTCGTTCTATATAGTCAGGGAGTAAAAGAGAAAATCTTTTTATTTCATTATATAGCCCAGGAGTAATAATACTAACAAAAAGAGCTATTATTCCAAAGATTGCAAAATAGACAGTGATCACTCCTACCACACGAGGAATTCGTAACTTTTTTAAAAAGTCAACTATTGGGCTAAAAAGAATAGAGATAATAAGGGAGAAGACGAACCAAATTAAAACATCCATCACCTGATAGAGGAGATAGAAAAGAATCGTTGCTAAGAATATCTTTATTATTGATCCCCAAGAAATATCAAGGGTATTTTTTTCAACCATAATTTAAAAATCTCTTTTTTTGATTATAGAAGAAGATAACAAAAAAGTAAACAGAAAATCAACTGATGACTTTCTTGAAAGTACTGCTGTTTTTAAATGGCCCAACAACAGCAAGATTCATATTTTCCGGCCTAAAGATTTCCGTTGCTAATTCTTTAACATCTTTCACAGTGACCTTATCAATTTGAGAAAAAACTTCTTTTAATTCGTATTTTCTTTCTTCTAAAAGTTCATTTAGTCCGTGAAAATAGGCAAGAGCATCTGATGACTCAAGAGAGATTGCCGTCTTCCCCTTTAAATAATCTTTCGCCTTTTTAAGTTCTTTTAAAGAAACATCTTCTTTTGTAAGTTTCTTATACTCTTCTAGGATAACTTTAATCACTTCTTTTGCCCTTCTATTGTCTACTCCTGCTCTCGTCACAACTACCCCAGTATCTGGATTATTATCGTTTTCTGTCTTTATATAATAAGCAAGTCCAAGTTCATCTCTTAGCTTAATAAAAAGCCTCGAACTCATCATTCCTCCAAGAAGAGTGGCAATTATTTCTTGAGTAAAACGGTGTTTATGAAAAATATTAAAAGCTCTCGCCCCAAAGTAAAAGTGTGTCTGATCTGTTTCTTTATAGAAAACAACTGCCTGAGGATTCTTTTGGCTCTCTATTACTGGGATACTCTTCTTTATAATGCCTCTTTTTATCCCCTTAAATCTTTTATCAACCTCCTCTTCGAGTTCTCTTTTTTTAATATTCCCAGCAACAACTACAACAGTATTTTCTGATATATACTGGTTTTGCATATAAGAAGAAATTTCTTCTCTTTTAATCTTTGTGACTGTTTCCTTTGTCCCTGCAATGTCCCATCCTGCTGGTTGGTCACCATAGAGAAGCTTCTGAAAAAGGATCTGTGAATAAGAAATTGGATTATCGTAATACATATTAATTTCTTCCCTGATCACTCCTTTTTCTTTTTCAACTTCTTTTGTAGAAAGTAGAGAATTTAAATAAATATCAGAAACCCAATCAATTGCAAGAGATAGATGAGAAGTATCCACTT
>CAYQSS010000050.1:0-2481 GCA_964420305.1 uncultured Candidatus Saccharibacteria bacterium
TATCTTCTAGGGTGCAATATTCCGCCATATCAGCCTAAAAATACTACCACGGCATATAATCCTAGAAAAGAAAGAAAACTCCTCTTAAAGAAGAAGGAGATAGGATATCTGGCGGGAAAAACAAAAGAGAAGGGCATCTCTCTTGTTCCAACTAGAATATATACCAAAAAAAGTGTTATCAAACTTGAATTTGCAGTTGCAAAAGGAAAGAAAAAGTACGATAAAAGAGAAACAATCAAAAAGAGGGAAATTGAAAGAAGCATTAAGAGGATTGTAAAGCGGTAACTTTAAAAATTAGCCATTGACAAAATGTTGCTATTGTATATACTATAGGCATATGTCTAAAACAACTATAAATATAAAGGCAGATAAGAATATTAAGGAAAAAGCACAAAAGATCGCTAAAGATCTTGGAATGCCACTTTCCACCATCATCAATGCCTATCTTAATCAGTTTGTCCGTACAAAAGAGGTACACTTTTCTTTAGCCAATCCAAATACAGAAAAAAGGATAGATCGTCTTTCTAAAGAAGCGCTTCAAGGGAAAAATCTTTCTCCTTCTTTTGGTAAAGCAAAAGATGCAATAAAATATCTTAACTCATAAATGCAGATAGTATTTCATCGTTCATTCAAAAAGAAATACAAAAAAATTCCTTCAAAGGTTAAACTTCAGTTTGAGAAGAAGTTCTTTTTGTTTGAAAGAGATTCTTTTTATCCGTTGCTCAGAAATCATAATTTAGTTGGCAACAGGAAAAAAGAACGAAGCATTAATGTTACCGGTAACTGGCGGGCAATTTATGTCTTAAAAGATAATGATACTGCTATCTTTATTGACATAGATACTCATAGTAATCTTTACCGTTAATTATGATTAAATATTTGACTAAAACGTCTTTTTCGTGTATATTGTCAAAGCTACGGGGATGATCGTTTCGACGAGATTCTCGAAAAAGGTATTGCAAGTCGAGAGAAGTCTCGTAAAACACTAAAAACAAATAAGTGTCAACTTATTCAAAAAAGAACCTGCATTAGCTTTAGTTTAATTCAGGCATCTCTTCGCTGATTTCTCATAGGCGGTCTGAGGTGTTATAAATGAGAATAGGGCGTTAATGGTTGAATCTCCCTCTTAACTCCCAAATAAAACAAGATTCCAGATAAGATTTTTTGCCTAGTTTAAACTCTTATCTTATAACAACTAGGATAAACTTGTAGATTTATCTTTTTCTGTTTCCCGGACGGGGGTTCAATCCCCCCATCTCCACAAAATTAAGAAAAAAAATTTGAAGAAAAAAAGAATACCAACAAATGAACAAATAATTGCTAAAGAAGTTCGTCTTGTTTCAGACGACGGCGAGCACTTTGGAGTAGTCCCGATAAAAGAGGCCCTCATAAAAGCAAAGGAAAGGGATCTTGATCTGGTCCAGATGACAGATAACGTTACTCCTCCAGTTTGCAAAATTACTGATTTTGGAAAGTATTCCTACGAAGAAAGTAAAAAAAGAAAAAAACAAGAAAAAGCGAGCAAGTCTCAGGTAAAATCAATTCGTTTGGGATTCGCAATCTCCGATCATGATATGGAGATTAGAGTTAAATCAGCAGAAAAGTTTTTAAATGATGGAAGTTCTCTACGCATTGTTCTCCCTTTAAGAGGAAGACAAAAAGCCTTGCAAGATGTAGGAAAAGAAAAAATTGAAAGCTTTTTAAATATGCTACAAGAAAAAACGGAAATTAAAATTGAAAAAGAAGTAAGCAAAGAACCACGAGGATTAACTGTCACCGTAATAAAAAAATGAAAACCAAAGCAAAAACAAGAAAATCTATTTTAAAGAGATTTAAAATTACAAAAAGCGGAAAGATTTTACGTCGTCTTGTCGGTCAGATGCATTATCGTGCTAAAAATTCTGCAAAAAAAAGACGTGCCTTAAGACGTCTAAAAGAAATGAGTCCTGAAGAATCAAAGAAGATAAAAAAATCTTTAACCTACTAGTATTATGCCAAGAGTTAAAAGAGGCGTTGCTGCCCATAAAAAAAGAAAGAATGTTCTAAAAGATGCGAAAGGGTTTCGCTGGGGAAGGAAAAATAAGTTTAAGGCTGCAAAGGAAGCACTGCTTAAAGCTTGGACTTATGCCTACCGTGACCGAAAGGTAAAAAAGAGAACAAGAAGAAGAGAGTGGAATGTTGTTATTAACATTGCCTGTAGAAAAAATAACACAACCTACAGAGAATTTATTTATAATCTAAAAAAGAAAAACATCCTTCTTAATCGAAAGATGCTTAGTGCTCTCGCAAAGGATCATCCTCAAACCTTTAAAAAGATTACCGAAGAAGTAAGTAACTAAAAAAAATCCCGCAAAAAGCGGGATTTTTTATTCTTCTCCTTTGTTAAGCCAAGGGTCTTTTTTAATTACAAAGTATGTGATTGCCATCGCAATGGCGTTAATCATTGCAACTAATAAAAAAACTACCTTAAACCCCAAAATT
>CAYQSS010000051.1:0-2397 GCA_964420305.1 uncultured Candidatus Saccharibacteria bacterium
AGATAAACATCTCTTTTCTTTTTTATATTTTGTGGTATAATATAGGACATACAGATCTTTACCACAAAAAGGGAGGAAAAAGAAATGAAAAAGCTTTTAGTTTTTTTGGTGATTCTTTTTATTTTGTCATTAGCAGGAAACGTATTTGCCTTTGATGGCGAAGAGGCTCCCCCACTTTTTTACCTGGTTGCTGGAAGTTTCCAGGAACTAGAAAATGCGGAGGCTCAGCAAGAAGAACTATACATGTACAGATATTACTCTAAAATAATGGGTTACCCTATTGATGGGGTAATCTACTGGAGAGTAGTTGTCGCTCAGGATAAAAAAAAGGAAAACCTTGCGGGGCTAAAAGCACTTCTTAAAGAAGAAGGATTTGAAACATTCTACGCTTGCGATTCAGGAAACGAACCCGAGCGTCCAGTTCATAATCCTGATCCGATTCCAATTCCCGAATCAGAAAGAGACATCGGAGAAATAATAAAAGAAAGATTTGAAACCTTCGATGAATTCATTTCTTGGCTGAGATTCGCTTTAGAGAATTATTAGCCAAACAGATGGCCAGCTGTCAAAAGACACTGGCCATTTTTATTTCCCCTACATTTTCCTAAAAAAGTAAAAAGTTATTACTCCTCCAAAGAGACGCGCTAAAACAACCGCTAAAATCACTCCCCATATTTGAAATAAAGGAATAAGAGCTAAAAAGAGTACTATTTTAAATAGCGGCGTTGCCGTTTGGATGATATAAAGTTCTTTCTTCTTCATTTCAGAGATGAGTGAAGTACTAAGAAGTGTGAAAGGGGCAAGAAGTAGCAGTAGAGAAAAGGCCTGAAAATAAGGGACGGAATCAATATATTGAGGAAAAACTATTTTATAGAGAAAAGGAGCAAAGAAAGCTACAAGCAAAGTTATCGGAATAAAAATCAGAAACAGTTTTTTAAACTTTTTCATTATCCCCTCTTTTATTTCCTTAAAGTCTCGCTCTCCCATCTTCGGTAGTGCTAAAGTACTTATCGGTATAGCGCTTTCAATCTTCTGAATAGGAAGTTGTGCAAAGGAATAAATTGCTAAAGGAACTGGGCCAAAGAACTTCCATAAAATCACCTTATCAACTTGTTCTACAAAAACAGAAATAGCACTTATCACCGTTAGATTTTTTCCAAAACTCACCGCATCTTCTAAGGTTTCTTCATTCTTTTTTTCTTTTCTTGTTTTTAAAAGCAGTAGTCCATTAAAGATGGACTGTGACCCAAAAAGGGCAATGATAATTATAATCGGATTATTGGTTAAAATAATTACTGGAACAGTAACTACTGCAACAAGCACCACAGAAAGAAGCTCATACTTATTGCTTTTTGCAAAGTCCTTTCTTCCGTTCCAAAAAGGAACAAAAACAGAAAACGCATTATAAAAAGGTAAAAAGGCAGCAATTGCCAAAAATCCAAAAGCAAGGCTGTAATTTACATTATAAATATACCATCCGGCAATAAGAAGTGAGGCAAGAGATCCCAAGAATGAAAAACTTAATTTTTCTTTTACCGCTAAATCAAGTGTTCCATCTTTTTTCTGTGCGATCGCCTTAACTAAAGAAGTGTTTATCCCTGGCAAAGTAAACACAGTAAGCATTGTCGCCATTGAAAGAAGAAAGGTGTACATGCCGTATACTTCTTGGTCAAGATACCTCCCGAAAACAAACATTTTTAAGAAAGAGACAAGAAAAATACCTACCTTTCCAAAGATAATCCAAAAACTTCCTTTTAGGGCATAAATCATATCAGTCTCTGCATACTTCTCGCTCCAACGCACAAAATCAATAAGTTTTTTCTTCATTGTCTTAGATTATATTACAATTCTTCTTTTTTTCCATCTTTAAAAGAGTTTATTCTTTATCGAATTTATTCTATAATGTAGAAAATAAAAAAATTATGAAAACTATTGTCATTGTTTCAGGATATTTTAATCCAATACACTCTGGCCACATCAGTCTTTTTAAGTCAGCAAAAAAATTAGGAGATAAGGTGGTAGTGATTTTAAATAACGATAATCAAGTTAAAGTAAAAGGAAGCTTTCCTTTTATGACACAACTAGAACGAAAAAAGGTAGTGGAATCAATAACACATGTCGATGAAGTTGTCATCTCTTCAGACAAAGATCATTCTGTTTGTAAAAGTCTTGAGAAAATTTATAGAAAGTTTACAAAATCAGGAAAATTTAATTTTGTTTTTGCGAACGGTGGAGATAAAAAAAGGGGGAATGTTCCCGAAGATGAAGTTTGTAAAAGATATAATATAAAGATGGTTTATAATGTTGGAGGGGGTAAAAAACAATCAAGTTCTTGGCTAATTGGGAAAACAAGAAAATGTAAAATTCATGGTGAGGAATTAGAATATTGTAAAAGTT
>CAYQSS010000052.1:0-2293 GCA_964420305.1 uncultured Candidatus Saccharibacteria bacterium
ACTTAGGAAGCATGAAGTCCAGCCTCCTTGTCTCAAGACTCCCCCCAGCAAGCCTTACTTTAATTCTATTTCCTAGTGCATACCTTTTTCTTTTTCTTGTTCCAATTAATGCGTAGTTTTCCTCATCTAAGATATAGTAATCATCATCCATATCACGGACCGAAACCATCCCCTCTGCTTTAGTCTCTAACTCTTGAACAAAAATTCCAGAACTAGTTACTCCTGAAATAATAACATCAAAATCTTCTCCAACTTTCTTAAGCATGTACTCTACTTGTTTGTAAGCAACAGAACTTCTTTCTGCATCTAATACATCAAGCTCTTTTAGTGATATTTCACGTGCAACGTTGTCATAATCCCGGGAATTTACTTTCTCTCCTTTTAGTTTTTTCTTTACAATGCGGTGCATTAAAAGATCGGCGTATCTCCTAATTGGTGATGTAAAGTGCATATACTCATCAATTGCAAGTCCAAAATGTTTTTTATTTTTTGTCGAGTAAACAGCTTTTGCCATCGAACGGAGAACGGTTTTTTTCACTAAAAACTCTTCGTCTTTTCCCTCTATCTTTTTAAAAAGATTATTTAATTCAAAAGAAGATATTTCATTTCCTTTGATATTGATGTTGTGTCCTAATCCAGAAAGAAAAGCTAGAAGGTCATTTATCATCCCCTTGTCAGGTGTCTCATGAATACGATAAAGAGTATTAAAGGTCTTTGAAACTCTTCTGTTTGCTAAAACCATAAACTCCTCAATCAGATTGTGAGTAAAGAGATGTTCTTTACGATAAACAGAAAGTGGTCTTCCATCAGAATCAAGCTTGAAGAAAAGCTCATCGTCTTCAATTAAAAGCGCTCCTCCTTTTACTCTCTCTTCTTTTAGTTTTTTAGCAATATCTGCCAAAACAGAAAGCTCGTTATAAAATTCACCTTTCTTTTTATCTAAAATGTTTTGTGCTTCTTTGTAGGTAAATCTTCTTTTGGAATGAATCACTGTTTCTCCAAACCAAGCTTCTAAAACCGTTCCATCTTTTTTCATTTTAAATACCCCGGAAAATGTAGCCCTATCTTCATTAGGTCTTAAGCTACAGACATCATTAGAGAGAATTTCCGGAAGCATCGGGATAGTACGATCAACCAAATAAATAGAAAATGCTCTCTTTCTTGCTTCTTCATCCAGTTTTGATCCTTCTTCAACGTAATAAGAGACATCAGCAATATGTACCCCTATCTCATAAAGATCATCTTCTAGCTTTAAAATCGAAAGGGCATCATCAAAATCCTTAGCATCTTCAGGATCAATGGTAAAAGTTGGTACGTCACGAAAATCCCTTCTTTTTCCTATGTCAAACCTTTTTTTCTTTATTCTTTTTGCATCTTCTTCTACTTTTTTGGGAAATTCAATCTCCAATCCTTTTTCAAGAACAATTGCATGAAGCTCGGTATCGTTATCACCCTTTTTTCCAATAACCTGAATAACTTTTCCTTCAGGGTTTTTCTTAGGATCTTTCCAAGAAACAATCTCCGCTAAAACCTTTGTTTTGCTCTTTACATTGTTATTGGGCAAAAAAATATCAACATACATCTTTGGGTCGTCAGGAACAAGAAAAGCAAAACTTTTCCCTTTCTTTTTTTCAATTGTCCCCACGAATCTTTTTTTCGCTCTTTTTAGAACCTTAACAACTTCTCCTTGCACTCTTTCTCCTTTTTTTTGTGGAAGTAAAAAAACCTCTACTTCATCATTATTTAGCGCAGTATTCAAAAGAGAAGACTCAATTTTTACATCATCTTCGTCTTCTCGTCTTAAGTAACCAGTTCCAATTGAGGTAATACTGATAATTCCTTTTATTGTTTTTTCCATTGTATTTTAATTTTATTCTAATTCTCTTCTCTTTTCAATATAAAAAAGGGTTTCTAGCCCTTTTTAAAAATCGAGAATGAAACCCATCTTTTTAAAAAAAGAGATGGGCTCCTTTTCTAGACGCGAGAAACGTTTGCTGCTTTTGGTCCTTTATTAGAGGAAGCAACCTCGAAACTCACCTTGTCTCCTACTTTAAGATCGTCGAATCTTAAATCGATAAGGTCATTGGAATGAAAGAAAAGATCGTCTTCTCCTTCTCTTTCAATGAAACCAAATCCTCTTTCGGTCAATGTTTTAATTGTGCCTTCCATTTAGATGATTTTTTTTATTTAATAAATCCTGCTATTTAACAGGACAAAGTGACAGAAACCCGACCCCATTTCTCCACGTTACAATTAGAAAGATACACTATTTTATCTATTTTGTCAATTTATT
>CAYQSS010000053.1:0-1926 GCA_964420305.1 uncultured Candidatus Saccharibacteria bacterium
TTTAGGAAAATGTAGGGGAAATAAAAATGGCCAGTGTCTTTTGACAGCTGGCCATATGTTTGGCTAGTGATTTTCTAAAGCGAATCTTAGCCAGGACAGAAAATCATCGAAACTTCTAAATCTTTCTTTTATTAAAGTTTCGATAGATTTTTCTTCTTTTGGTTTGAGAACCGGAATCGGCTCAGGATTATCTACGGGCCGCTCGGGTTCGTTTCCTGAGTCGTAAGCGTAGAATGTTTCAAACCCTTTCTTTTCGAGGAGAGATCTTGTCTCTTCAAGGTTTTCTTTCTTTGGATCTTGTGCCACAATGACCCGCCAAAAGAGTACTCCATCTATCGGATATCCGAGAAGCTCTGAACTGTAGCCAGCATCAAGTAACTTCTCCTGTTGTTTGTGTGCATAATCTGAGTTCTGATAACTCCCAGCCACTAAGTAGAAAAGCGGGGGAGTTTCCTCACCATCAAAGGCACACACACTCCCTATTAACGAAAAAAACAAAACCATTGCTAGTAAAAACCCCACAATCTTCTTCATTTCTTTTTCCTCCCTTTTTTTGGTAAAGATCTATATGTCCTATATTATACCATAAAATATAAAAAAGAAAAGAGATGTTTATCTCTCCTCTTTTATTGTTCCGTCGCTTATCTCGATAACTCTATCTGCTCTTTCTGTATATTTTTTCTCGTGAGTAACAAGAACAATAGTTAGTCCTTTTTTATGTAAATCAAAAAGAAGTTCGATTACTTCATCTGCTCTCTTTGAGTCTAGATTTGCGGTTGGTTCGTCGGCAAAAAGAATACGGGGGTTGTTTGCTATCGCCCGCGCTACAGCAACGCGTTGTTTCTCTCCTCCTGAAAGTTGCGAAGGGTAGTTGTTTAATTTTTCTTTTAGTCCGACTTGAGTTAACACCTTAATTGCGACATCTTCTATCTTGTTCCAATCATCTTCTGAGGCCATCAAGGGGAGGGTAACGTTTTCTAGCGCCGTCAGTTCAGGCAAAAGAGCGTAGTCTTGGAAAACAAAACCAAAGTGTCTTAAACGACAAAAAGAATTCATTGTCTCTGAAAATGTTTTGGTGTCACAACTTTCAAACAAGATTTCTCCTGACGTTGGAATATCCAAAAGACTTAGAACATAAAGAAGAGTACTTTTCCCAGACCCAGATCTTCCGGTAATGGCAATAAACTCTCCTTCTTTTATTTCTAAGTCAATACCACGCAAAACATGGGTTTTTACAGAACCTGTAACATATGTCTTTGTTAAGTTTTTGGCGGTAAGGATTGTTTTTTTCATCTTCCTAAAATTGAATCAATAGTATTCTTTTTAACAATAAGGTGTGAAGGAATAAGTCCTGCAATAACACTAGAGACAAAAAGGATTAATATTCTTAAAATTACTCCGTTATAGGTTATGTCTAATATTCCATCGCTAAAAGGAAAGTCAATTGGATTTTCAGCAAAGTAAGGGACAAGGAAAAGGTATAAAAGGAAGAGACCGATAACTGATCCGAGGAGAGCATAGAATATTGATTGTAAAATATAAGAGTAACGGATAATAGGAGCACCAACTCCGATTCCTTTCATTATACCGATATATCTCTCTCTTGATATGGCGTTTATAAAAATGACGATAAAGAGGGTTACTGAGGCAACAGCAAGCCCGATTATTCCAATTACCGCTCCTAGTATAGTAAAGGTCATTGAGAGATCTTCAAAGAACTGTCCTTGGCTTTCTTGCCATGTTTCAACTTTTGCCTGAGAGACTAAAGATTTTTCTTCGATAACTTCTTTTACAGAGTCTATCTTCTCTTTATCTGTAATTGTGATTGCTATCTCATCTGATACCTGAGGAGATCTTCCGGTAAGTGCTACAAACTGCTGAGTATCGATAAAGATGCGATTATTTATCTGATTTAGTTTTGCCTTT
>CAYQSS010000054.1:0-1894 GCA_964420305.1 uncultured Candidatus Saccharibacteria bacterium
AAGTTGGAAATACTTTAGGGGATGTTGGTAACACAATAGAACGACACGTGAAAAAGAGCGGTTTTCAAATTGTAGAAGGGCTTTGTGGACACGGAATTGGGCGGGAGATTCATGAAGATCCCCAAGTTTTAAATGAAGGGAAAAGAGGAAAAGGGCTGCCCCTTGAGATCGGAATGGTTTTTTGTATTGAACCGATGCTAAGTATGGGCAAAAAAGAGATAACACCAAGCGAGGATGGAATGGGAATTAAGACCCTAGACAACTCACTTTCTGCACATTTTGAGCACACTCTTGCTTTAACCGAAAAAGGAGTTTTGGTTTTAACCGAATTATAATTTGAAGTTTATTGATATTTTTGTATAATAAAAATATGACTGAAGAAAAAAAAGAATTTCCGGCGGAGCTACGTTGTGATGTTGCTTCTGGAGACTGGGTAGTGATTGCATCAGGAAGAGCAAAACGTCCGGAAATGTTTAAAAAAGAAGAGAGGAAAAAAGAAGAATTTCCAGAAAAGGATTGTCCTTTTTGTGACTTTGAAAATATTAAGAACGCAGTAGTTTCCTTTGAAAATGGGAAGAAAGTAGAGAGGTTAACCGAAAATTGGAGTGCTATTTCTATTCCTAATAAATTTCCCGCTTTTGTCCCTTCAGATGATCTTGACAAAAGACATGAGAATGGACTTTATCAAACGATGAACGCGGTCGGATATCACGAAGTAGTGATTACACGAGACCACAATCTTTCATTAGGGGAGTTGCCGGTTAATAAAGTTAGAGAAGTTCTGGCCCTTTATAAAGATCGATATTTAGATTTGAAAGAAAAAAAGCATGTTAATTATATTTCTATTTTTCATAATCATGGAAAAGAAGCGGGTGCTTCAATTGCTCATCCCCACTCACAGATTCTTACCACACCTCTTATAGACATTGATCTTAATAAAGCGCTTGAAAAGGGAAGGGCGTATAGTGAGAATAAAAAGAACTGTATCTACTGTCAAATGAACGAGTGGGAGATGGAAAAAAGAGAAAGGATTGTTTATGAAAATGATTTGTTTTTAGCGATTTGTCCTTTTGCGTCAAAAGCAGCTTTTCAAATTATTATTTCGCCCAAAAAGCATTTAGCATATTTTGAGGAAATTACTGAAGAAGAACTTGATTTACTTGCCGATGTTTTTCGAGTTGCTTTATCTAAGCTTCATAGCCAACTTAACGATCCAGCTTATAACTTTTATCTTCACTGTGCTCCATCAGATGGGATGGATCATGGATATTATCACTGGCACTGGACTATTCTTCCGAAAACATCTGTTTGGGGTGGATTTGAGCTTGGAGCAAGAATGGAGATTTCTACAATTAAGCCTGAAGATGCCGCAAAATATTTGAGAGAACAATGAGCATAGAAAAACCAATAGTTGTTGCTAACTGGAAGATGAATCCTCAAGGAGAGAAAGAGGCGACAAGTCTTGCTAAAGTTTCTGATAGAAAGGGAGTTGTCGTTTGCCCACCTTTTATTTTTCTAAATACAGTAAGGAAAGAAATTAAAAGAGCAAAGCTCGGTGCACAAAATTGTTTCTTTGAGAAAAAAGGAAGTTATACCGGAGAAATTTCACCGTTGATGTTAAGAAGTTATGGTTGTGAGTATGTAATTGTTGGACATTCCGAAAGAAGAGAGCTTTTCTTTGAAAAAGAAGAGGACGTGAAAAGAAAGATTGAAGCACTCTTAGAAGAGAAGATAACTCCTATTTTTTGTATAGGAAGTGATTTTAAAAGACAATTGGAAATACTAGAAGGCGTTCCTTTAAAAAAAGTTATTATTGCTTATGAACCAAAGTTTGCGATTGGTACAGGGGTACCCTGTGATGTTGAAGAAGCGGAAAAAAAGAAAGTACTAATTA